>JAJAZE010000357.1 GCA_026785925.1 Pyrinomonadaceae bacterium | reverse complement strand
GATGCTCGGCGTTGGCGGGATTTGAGAAAAGATAAATCGTCTCCTGCCAAGAATTAAATTCGCGCTCGCTCATTAAAACGGCTTTGCGGTCTTCGTCCAGCATAATCAAAATCGGCTCGGCATCATTTTCAACCTGTTGTATCAAATTTTCCAAATTTTGCTTGGCTGAACTAACTGTCGTCGTGTTCATAATTTACACAGTTTAGCACAAAATAAAATGGACGATTGAACAAAGATTCAATCGTCCGTAAATCAAAAATAAAACTACATATGGATCGTCAAATCGTGAACGCTTTCCGCCGCTTTTGAGAGACATTCGGATATTGCGGAAAGCCGCGCGAAAGTCTTTTCGAGGCTTTGATTGTCTGCCGCGCTTTTTTACGCAATCTCTAAACGGATTTCTTTGCCGAGAGCTTCGGCGTATTTTCGCAAAGTTGAAAGCCGTCTATCTTCCGCGTGATTTTCGATCCGCGAAATCGCCGATTTTTTCGTGTTCAATTTTCGGGCGACTTCTTCCTGCGTGATGCCTTCGCTTTCCCGCGCCTGACGGAGCATTACGCCGATCTTGAAATTCTCAAAGCCTTCGTCGTAATTTTTCGCAAATTCCGCATCCGTTTTTTTTCGTTTCGTAATATATGTTTGTAAGTCGCTCATAAATTTCAAGCGGCAAGCGGAACAATTTCCTTTTCGAGTCTGTTGCCCAACATTTCCTGCGTTACGTCTAAATCATAATCCGATTGCAAACCGAGCCAAAACTGCGCCGAAGTGCCGAAGTATTTAGACAACCGCAAAGCTGTATCAGCCGTAACGCTTTGCTTTTCCGAGACGATTTCACGAATATTTTGAGTTGACGCGCCAATGCTGTTTGCCAAATCTTCTGCGCTGATGCCGAACGGTTTCAAGAATTCTTCGCGCAAAACTTCGCCCGGATGAATCGGTTTTAATTTTCCTGTCGCCATAGATTTCCTCTCAATGATAATCGACTATTTCCACATTGTAAGCATTATCCGCCTGCCAATCAAAACAAATTCGCCATTGATCGTTGATGCGGATGCTGTATTGTCCGGCACGGCTGCCGACGAGTTTTTCAAGGCGATTGGCAGGCGGAATGCGTAAATCATTAACTGTTTTGGCATTATTTATCATTCGCAGTTTTCGCAAAGCAGCCTGCTGATGTCAGACGGCAACCGCCGAGAGAGCGTGAGATTGTAGATTTTCTCGGTTTCCAAATCTTTGAATGACTTAATCACACCTATTCAATTCCTTGTGTAAATTGTATGTCATTTATTTGTCCTGATTTATATTCATCGAACTTCTTCCCGCTAATAGAAAAAATTCTTGTGTTTGAATTACAAATTCGTTCAATATCAATGCCTTTTACAGATTCTGTATATCCCCGATTTACACTAATTGCCAAATCAATAACTTCTTCCTTGAACCAATCACATTTTTTTGAATTCCACTCTGCCTTTATATTTCCCTTTATCAAGGTTAGAGAAATCAAATCGCCGTTATAATACTCTAATTTTTTTTGAAAATTAGAAGCGACGCTTTGCAAAGAAGTATCAACACTTCCATTCGAGATTTTAGAGTTTTGGTTGTTGGTTATTGACTGATTCGACACAAGAATACTTGAGTTTGAGATTTCTGATTTTGCACATCCTAAAAGCCCCATTAAACTAGTAAATATTGTAATTGCTAAACTAAATAATATTCTTTTCATAGGTAGAATTTTTGAGAGTTTTAAGCAAAACCAAAATATCATTATATTCAAAATAGTTGTCGGCTAGTTGAAAATTCATCTAGCCGACAACCTAAACAAAATTACATATGAATCGTCAAATCGTGAACGCCTTCCGCTGCTTCCATCACCGATTCGGAGACGGTCGGGTGCGCGTGGATGGTTTGCGAGAGTGATTCGGCGGTGGCTTCGTGCGACATGGCGACGCAGGCTTCGGCAAGCAGTTCGGTCGCGTGTGGTCCGATGATGTGAACGCCGAGAATCTCGTCGTATTTTTTCTCCGACACGATTTTCACGAAGCCGTCGGTTTCGCCTAAAATTCTGGCTTTGCCCGATGCTGAAAAAGGGAATTTGCCGACTTTGACATCGTAGCCTTCTTCGCGGGCTTTGGCTTCGGTCAAGCCGACGCTGGCTACTTCCGGGTCGCAGTAGGTGCAGTTCGGAACCAGGCGATGATTGATCGGTTCGACTTTTTTGCCCGCGATTCGTTCGATGACTAAAATGCCTTCTTTGCTGGCAAGATGCGCGAGCCACGCCGTATCAATGACATCGCCAATGGCGAAAACATTGGGTTCGTCGGTTTCGCAGTATTCGTTAACCTTAACTGTTCCGCGTGGATTGACGACGACTTTCGTGTTTTCCAAACCGAGATTTTCCGTGTAGGGCATTCTGCCGATGGCGACTAAAAGCATTTCGGCTTCGAGCGCGACATCTTTGCCTTTCGCGTCTTTGCCGGAAACCTTCACGCTCGTTTTCGATTTTTCGAGCTTGTCCAATTTCACGCCGGTCAAACATTTGATGCCGCGCTTTTTGTAGGCGCGTTCGAGTTCTTTGGAAACTTCCGCGTCTTCGCCGGGAACGATTCGGTCTATCAATTCAACGACCGTCGTGTCGCAGCCGAAGCGCGAATAAACCGACGCGAATTCCACGCCGACCGCGCCGGAGCCGACGACGATCATTGATTTCGGAACGCTGGTTAATTCTAAAATCTGATCGGAATTAACGACTTGTTTGCCGTCGGTTTCAAAGCCGGGAATCGGGCGGACAACCGAGCCGGTGGCGATAATGATGTTTTTCGCTTCGACGGTGTTCGTTTTGCCGTCGTCGCCTTTAACTTCGACTTTGCCTTTGCCGACGATTTTGCCGAAGCCGTTAATGACCGTCACTTTGTTCTTTTTCATCAAATAAGAAACGCCCGCCGAGTTTTTCGCCACGACATCCGATTTATATTTCTGAACGCCATTCCAGTCGAAACTCAAGCCTTCGACTTTCAAACCGTATTGCTCGAAATGTCCGGCTTTTTCGTAAAGGTGCGCCGAATTCAGCAGCGCTTTAGTCGGAATACAGCCGCGCAAACCGCACGTTCCGCCTAATCTCGCGTCTTTTTCTTTCTCGATGACCGCCATTTTCAAACCCATCTGTGCGCCGCGAATCGCCGCCACATAACCGCCGGGACCCGAACCGATAATTACCACGTCGTATTGTTCTGCCAATGTCTTAACCTCTTTTTAATTAAAATTTTATAAATAGCAATAGGCTTTATTATAAGAATTTAATCACTTTCCCGCTAGTTTGACGGCTGTAAGTTGCGCTAAACTGTGAAAACTATGGAACACAGCAAAGAATTTTTAGAGTTAGCGGAAGCGGCGCAGAGCCGTGTCAGAGAGATTTCGGTCGCCGAAGCGCGGGCGAAAGTCGAAGGCGGCACACCTTTAATTGACGTGCGCGAAGATAACGAATTCGCCGCCGGACACGCGGAAAGCGCGACGCATCTGGGGCGCGGCGTGATCGAACGCGACATTATCGGCAAATTTCCCGACACAGACGCGGAGTTAATTTTATATTGCGGCGGCGGCTATCGTTCCGCGCTGGCGGCAGATAATTTGCAGAAGATGGGTTATACGAACGTGCTTTCGATGCGCGGCGGTTACGCGGCTTGGGAGAGTGAGTGAGTTTCAGGTTTCAGGGTTCAAGATTCAAGGTTCAAGGTTCAAGGTTCAAGATTTAAGGTTCAAGATTCAAGATTCAAGATTTCTCAACCTTGAATCTTGAATCTTGAACCTTGAACCTCTTAGAAGCTGTTTGGAAACTCAAAAGAAAGTCCGACAAACTTTATTTTTTGGCTCTTCATTTAAAGCGATTGCCGTAAAAACATTGAGCCTGGCGGCAATCGGCGAGCGACAAACTAAAGTTTGTCGGACTTTTCAAACAGCTTCTTAGTTAAGCACCGTCGGCTGCTGCGCGATGAAGTCCAAGCCGCTGATATTTTCCGTGACGCTGACGACTTGCGGCAGGAATGTGTAGCGGCGTGAAGCGACGGAAATGAGATAGGTTTTGCCTGCTTCCACGTCGTCGAATCTGAACGCGCCGAATTTGCCCGTCGTGATCGTCCGCGAACTGCCGCCCGGATCGGTGAGCGTGACGCGGGCGTTCATTAAACCGCCGCCGTCCATATTCAAAACGCGCCCGCTGATGCTGACCGCCGCCGCCGTCGGTGCGAGTGGCGGACTGCTCAAAAAGCCGCCTTTGACCGAATAAGTCGAGCCGCTCGAAGTCGTGCCGGCGACGGGTTCGCCGATTACGCCGTCGAGTCTATACAAATTGCCGGTCGAATCCGCGCTTGCGCCGCCGCCCGCGATGACGGCTTGTTCGAGTTTATAAGTTCCGCCCTGCGCGATTTGCGCCGACGACACCGCCGCCGATACCGCGACAAAAAATATACTGAAAATTAGTTTATTCATCATTTTTCCTCCAAAAGTTCAGGTTCAAGGTTTAAGGTTCAAGACAGAAATCAGAAATATCGAATTGACCTACTACCGTTTATCATCGCGCGCCGACTCAAAGAAAGTCAGTGCGTCAAATATATTTGCAAACGCCGCGAAACTCAATCCGCTTATTGCAGCACGGTTGATTTCCAGCCGGTGGTCGTGCAAACCCAAAGTCTGTTGTTCGCCGCGTCAGCCTTCATTCGTCCGTGTTCACTCGTTTCGTTGCATTCGGCGGTCGGCGGCGCGTTGACGGTTAATTGCAGCCGGACATCGAAGGCGGTTTGCGCGGTTTGGGCGTTGACGGCGAACGGAACTTGCGTCAACGGCTGGCGTGGTGTCAAAGTCGTGAACGCGCCCGTCGAAATACCCGGTCGAACTCCGATTTCGAGGAAACGCGGTTTGAAATTATTGGTCAAAGTCGAACCGAAAAAAAGCGGCACGGTGAAAATACCGTTGGTAACTTGCACATTTTCGCGGGTGATTAACTCGCTTTGGATGATGCCGCCGGTTTCCAAATCGAACGCCTGAAACTGCAAATCGTATTGCCCGTTTGCCGCCGCCGCTCCGTCGCTCAATCTGCCTTGATAAGTGATGGTCGCGCAGCCTTGATCCGCGCTGGCGGTAGAAACTGCCCGACTGCCGGTTATGTCCCACGTCAATTTATAACCCGAAACCACACTGACGGAAACAATATTTTCGTGAATACCGGGTTGGAAAAGACTCGGCTGCGTCGGGTAAACTAGATTTCCCTCAAAAAAGTAATTTTGTGAAACACCTCGCGGAATTGTGACGGCAGTGCTGCCCGTATTGTTGTAGCCGAACACCGCTTGCCCGTTGGTTATCAGCAGAACGGTTTCGCCTGCCGCGTGAGCAAAAAGAAAAGGCGGAATAGGGGCATTACTGCCGGCGGCGAGTTTTAAGTCGCTGGTATTAAAGACATAGCTAATCGGAAATGATTCCTCGGTCGCGCCGCCCGGATTAAAAATGACCTTATAAAATCCAAGCGGAATCGCTTGAGTCATTCGAGGCGCATTTATATTGCCCCCGCCCGCTGCAAGCGAGTTAGAAAGCGTCCGCGTCAACGTTTCCGGTTTCGATTCAAAGCAAACCGTCGGAATCACCTGCGCCCTTGCGGAAGCAGCACACGCCAAGACCATTAAACAAACTGCCAACAAATTGCGCGTCCATCGCGCCGTAGATTTTTCTCGTTTCATAATTTCTCCTCTGATAATTGCGGCTATTGCAGCGCGGTAAATTTCCAGCCCGTCGCTGTGCAGACGT
>JAJAZE010000356.1 GCA_026785925.1 Pyrinomonadaceae bacterium | reverse complement strand
CGGCGTTGCCGGAATAGTCGTTATTCCGCACGGCAGAGAAAAAGACCCGAACGAAATGCTGATTGATTATTTCAGCCGTCGGCAAATTTCGATGAGCGGTGAAAGCAGTCAATCTTTCCCGGTTCCGCCGCTGGTGATGGCGAGCGCAAAAGCCGCCGAAAAACTTTTCGCCAAATCCGGCACGACCTACAAAGACGCGCTCAAACAAGCCGAAGAAGGAACTTTCAAACCGATAAAACTCAACCAATCAGCCAAAGTCGTCAAAAAATCGAAAACGACCAAAGGCATCGGCAGCAACGTCGCCGGTTATCTCGAAGGCTCGGACGCGACTTTGAAAGCCGAAGCCGTTTTGTTTTCGGCGCATTATGACGCTTACGGGATGGACAACGGCAAAATTTATCCGGGCGCGGCGGACAACGCGCTCGGTGTTGCGGAAATTTTGGCGATTGCCGAAGCGTATTCAAAAATGGAGACCAAACCAAAACGCTCGGTTATTTTTCTCGCCGTGACGGGCGAAGAATACGGGCTTTACGGATCGAAATACTGGGCGAAAAAACCGACCTGGGACATCAAAAAAGTCGCGGCGAACTTAAATCTCGACGGCATCGGCACGGAAGTCTACGCGCCGGTGAAAACCTTCGTCGGTTTCGGCGCGGAACATTCGACGCTCGGCGCGATGCTGAACGACGTTTCCGCGAGCTTCGGTATCAAAGTTATTCCCGATCCGATGCCGGACGAGAAAATCTTTTATCGCTCCGACCATTATTCGTTCGTCGAACGCGGCGTTCCGGCATTAATGCTGTTGGGCGCGCCCGAAGGCGACCCGCAAAAATGGATTGACCGCAGCAAAGAATGGGAAAAAACCGATTATCACGCGGTCGGCGATACGATTAAAAACGATTGGGATTGGAGCGGCGCGCGCACGGTCGCAGTCGTGATGGGAATTATGGGATTGAGAATTTCCGACGGCGCGGCGATGCCCGAATGGTTGACAACTTCGCGCTTCGGCAAACTCGAACGCGGAAACTCGAAAGATATTCCCGAAGAAAAATAAGTGGAACAGATAAGCAAAAGTTTCGCGGCGTTTGGCTTTTGTTGAGAGTCCACGCTTTAGCGTGTTTTCCGCCAGCGCAACGCGGCGGAAAGCAAACTAAAGTTTGGACTCTGAACACAGAACAAAATATCTCATTACTTTTTGTAAGTCTGAGACCTGAATTATCCTTTAACCCGCAGAATTTCCGCGACGCTCCACGCTTGCGCCGGGCAGCCGCGCGGTCGGTGCGGCGCGTCGGCATCGAAAATCTCGGAGATTTGTCCGCCGCCGGCTTCGCTCAAATGCGTTTTGAAGCCGTCTAAAATTTCGTTGACGCGGATTTCGTTGTCAGGGAAAACCCGGCGGTATGCGTCAACGAAGCCGCCGATGAGCCACGCCCAAACCGTTCCCTGATGATAAGCCGTGTCGCGCTGATACGGACTGCCGACGTAAATCGGGCGATATTTTTCATCCTTCGGCGACAGCGAGCGCAAGCCGACGGCGGTTAAAAGCTCGGCTTCAACTTTTTCGACGACTTGCCGCGCTCTATCCGAGTCCGTCAAAATCGCGTGCGGCAAACTGACGGCGAAAATCTGATTCGGTCTGACGGATGCGTCTTTGTCTTCGCCGTCAATGACATCGAACAGATAATTTTCCCGCTCGTTCCAGAACGAATTATTGAAACTTTCCTTGGCGCGGGCGGCTAATTCGAGATACTTTTTTTCGTCCTTCCAATCGCCGAAGGTTCCGGCAAAATCCGCCATAATCCGCAGCGCATTGTGCCAGAGTGCCTGAATTTCCACAGCTTTGCCGGTGCGCGGCGTAACCACTAAATCGCCGACTTTCGCGTCCATCCACGTCAACTGCACGCCTTTCTCTCCGGCATAAAGCAAGCCGTCCGCGTCCATTTTTATTCGGTAGCGTGTGCCTTCCAAATGCCAGACGATAACGCCGACGAGCTTTTCGTAAAGATGTAATTTAACGAATTTGTAATCTCCGGTTTTTTCCACGTAAGCGCGAATCGCTTCAAAATACCAGAGCGTCGCGTCCACGTTATTATATTCGGGTTCGTCGCCCGCGTCGGGAAAGCGATTCGGCAGCATTCCCTGTGAAATATGGTGCGAGAATTCGAGTAGTATCTGTCGGGCAACGTCGGCGCGATTGGTCGCCAAAGTCAGACCGTTTAAGGCAATCATCGTGTCGCGTCCCCAATCGGAGAACCACGGATAACCGGCGATAATCGTTTTGCCTTCGCCGCGTGAAACGACGAATTGATCAGCCGCTAAAACTAACTGTTTGGTAAAATCGTCGTCGGCGTTCGCTTTTTTAATCAAATTTTTCCGCCGCGTCGTTTCCGATTGCTCCAAAGTTTCGGCATCGCCAATCTTCGGAATCTCGGTCGAAGCAATAATTGTCGCCGGTTTGCTCAAATCAAATCGCAGCGCGAACGGCTGAAACAAATCTTCCAGATAATCAAAGCCGCGTTCTTTTTCAATCGCGTATTCGTAACTGCGATACCAAACGCCGGTCTTTTCAATCCCAAAAGCATCATGCGCGAAATAAAGCGGCGGCATTTCCGCGTATGGTTTGACCGTCAGCAAATTATCAGCCGTTTCATAATGCGAATCAAAATCAGCGGTTTCGCGCTGCAAATGATGATAATCGCAGAACGACAACAGCGGTTTCAATTCTAGTTGAACCTGAAACCTCGAACCTTGAACTTTGAACTGCACGACGGTCGTATTCGAGCCGTCAACCATAAAAATCTTTTTCTCGATTTCGATCCCTTCGATTTCAAAAGTCCAAATCGGAAACGGGTCGAGGCGAAAATTTTTCACATATTGATAGCCGTTCGGAGCGATTGCGTCGGGAAAGCGGTTGGCGGAAAGCGCGTAAGATTTGTCGTTAAACGTAATTGTTTCCTCAAACTTGGAAAGCATCGTCACGCGACCGAGCGGCGGGCGCGTCGCGGCGGTCAAAAGCGCGTGATAACGCCGCGTGTTCGCGCCGGAAACGGTCGAAGACGCGAAACCGCCGATACCGTTCGTCTCCAGCCATTCGCGCTTCGACGCTTCATCATAATTGGTGCAGATTTCCGAATTGAAACTTATCATTGCCGTTGAAATTATTCTATTTTAATAATTATCACGATAACAGAAAAGCACTCCGTCAGGAGCTAAAAAATTCGGAACCAACCTGAAAAACTCGTGAAGTTTCACTAAACTACTTTCAAATTAATTCTAATAAATCATAGATTCTTTTTCCCGCGCCGAATCTGATAATATCAGTAGCACGAATCAAATAGGTATAACACTGCAATAAAATTATGCACATTCCCGACGGTTATTTGAGTCCTGTTACCTGCGCCGTGCTTTACGCCGCGACCGCGCCGTTCTGGGCGATTGCGCTGAATCGCGTCAAGCGTCTGCTGAATACGAAATTAGTGCCGCTGCTTTCGGTTTTCGCGGCGTTTTCGTTTGTCATAATGATGTTTAATATCCCTTTGCCGGGCGGCACGACCGGACACGCCGTCGGGGTCGGGATTGCGACGATTGTTCTCGGACCGTGGGGTTCGATGCTGGCGATTTCGGTTGCGCTTTTGATTCAGGCGTTGTTTTTCGGCGACGGCGGCATCACGGCTTTCGGCGCAAACTGTTTTAATATGGCGGTGGTCGGATCGCTCGTCGCCAACGCGGTTTATCGAACAATTGCCAATCGCGCGGAAATTACTTCAACGCGGCGCGTCGTGGCGGCATCTTTAGCAGGTTACGCGGCGATTAACGCGGCGGCGTTCTGCGCGGCGATTGAATTCGGCATTCAGCCTCTTTTATTTCAGGACGCGAGCGGTGCGCCGCTTTACGCGCCGTATCCGCTTTCGATTGCGATTCCGGCGATGATGCTCGGACATTTGACGGTCGCCGGACTCGCCGAATTGATTACGGCGGGCGGTGTCGTCGCCTATCTTCAGCGTTCCGATCCGTCGCTATTAAAAATGACCGCGCTCGATGCGCCGGGTGAAAACTCAGCCGAGAAGTCGGGCTGGCGCGGCACGAAATCACTCTGGATCGGACTCGCCGCGCTGATGATTTTAACGCCGCTCGGATTAATCGCCGCCGGAACCGCGTGGGGCGAATGGAGCGCGGAGGATTTCAGTAACCCGGAAACACGCGAACAAATCGCCGCCGCGTCGCTCAATCAAATGCCGCCGTCTGCGCCGCCCGCCGGTTTGGAAAGACTTTCGAGCGTCTGGACTGCGCCGATTCCCGATTACGCGCCGGCATTTATGAACAGCGCGGAATTCGGCTACATAATGTCGGCGGTTTTCGGCACGGGTTTGATTATCGCGTTTTTCCTGGTGGGCGGCTGGATCGCCAAACTCATGAGCCGTCGAAACGTCGGCGCGTCGCCTGAAAATTAAAAGTTGACCGCGATTATCGGAGATAAAAATTGAACGCCGTTTTAGATCAAAAATTAAAACCCGCCGCGCCGCGCAGAAAAAAGCGCGGCAGCTTTGTCGAACGCACTTTAAAAACGCTGGTTAGCGAAGCCGAACGCGCACTTTTCGCCGAAGAGTTAGCGCGAAAAGACGGTTTGCTTCAGCGTCTCGATCCGCGTGTAAAGATTGTCGGCTTGCTGGCTTTGATTTTAACGACGACGCTTGCCCGTAACTTTTTTACGATTATTTTTATTTTCGCAGTGGCGATTACACTGGCGATTCTGTCGCGTGTCCCGATTCGGACGCTGGCGACGCGGGCGTGGCTCAGTGCGCTGACTTTTACGGGAACCATTGCGCTGCCGGTGATTTTTATCACGCCGGGAAACGTGATTTATCATTTGCCTTTATTGAATTGGGCGATCACCGAACAAGGCATCACGAGTGCGCTTTATTTGATAATGCGCGTTGAAACGACCGTCACGCTATCCTTACTGCTGGTGCTTTGCACGCTCTGGACGCACGTTTTGAAAGGCTTGCGCGTTTTGCGCGTGCCAATCGTTTTCGTCGTCATTCTGGGGATGACTTATCGCTATATTTTCGTGATGCTGGACACGGCGCGGAATATGTTTGAGGCGGGGCAATCGCGTTTGGTCGGCTCGCTCGACGGCACTGAAAGCCGCCGCATCGCCGCCGCGAGCATCGGCGTTCTACTGACGAAAAGTTTTTACCTGAACACGGAAGTTTATATGGCGATGCAGTCACGCGGTTTTCGCGGCGAAGTTTACACGCTCGACGAATTTGCGATGCGGCAGCGTGATTGGCTGGCACTGGGGGCGTTCACGCTGACGGCGATTATTGCGTTCTGGCTCGGTCGGCAGGATTCGCTGGCATCCTGGTTGAATTTTCCTTGAATTTAATATGTCAGAAAATATCTTCGACGTTCAAAATATCACCTTCGGCTACGACGATTTGACGGCACTGAGCGACGTGTCGCTGATTATCAAATCGAATCAGCGGATTGCGATTCTGGGCGCGAACGGTTCGGGCAAATCCACTTTTTTGCGATTGCTCGACGGTCTATATTTTCCCGCCAAAGGCACGATTTCGGCGTTCGGCGAACCTTTGACCGAAGATGCCTTACAGGATGACGAATTCGCGTTTCGCTTTCGGCGGCGCGTCGCGCTCGTTTTTCAAAACCCGGATGTGCAGCTTTTTAACCCGACGGTGTTCGATGAAGTCGCGTTCGCGCCTTTGCAGCTTCGATGGGCGAAGGACGAGATAAAAAAGCGCGTCGGCGAGACTTTGGAATTGATGGAAATCGGACATTTGAAAGACCGTTCGCCGCATCGTCTGTCGGGCGGCGAGAAAAAGCGCGTCGCGCTCGCGTCGGTTTTGATTCTCGATCCGCAAGTGCTTTTGATGGACGAGCCAACCGCCGCGCTCGACCCGAAAAGTCGCGGGCAGGTCGTTGATTTTTTAATAAGTTGGAGCGGAACCGGCAAAACCGTGATTACGGCGACGCACGATTTGGACGTGATCGAAGACATCGCCGATTTCTGCTTCGTCTTCCAAAACGGTCGCGTCGTCGGTCAAGGCACACCGTCGGAGATTCTGGCTGACCGCAAACTACTCGAAAGCACCAATCTCCTGCACTCGCATCGCCACACGCACGACGGCGGCGACATTCATTCGCACGATCATCTGCACCGTTTTCACGAACACGAACACGAATAACTCTAATTTTGCGAGTATTTTCAGTCAACTCAAAACAACTTCAGTTCGGTATGAAATTCGCTATAAGTCGGTGAAACCGACGATGTTGTTGTAGCCCACATCGCCAGATGTGGGGAAAGTTGAGCAATTAATTTCAGCCGTTGAAAACGGCGGCGTATAATTTATGCCGCTGTCTTCGATAGCTTGAATTCATCGGCACAATTCCCACATCCGGCGATGTGGGCTACAAATATGCTGCCGTCTTCGACGGCTTATCCAGACTTGTGGTTAATAAAATGACTGATAGCAGATTGCTGCGCCGACGCAGGTGATGACGAACGCGCTGAACACGGGCAGAGCTTTGATAATCCGGTTTTCGCTCAAAGTCGGATTATTGAAAAATTTGCCGACGTAGAGAAATGTTAGACCAATTGCCGTCAGCGTCGCGGCGAGTCCAAAGCTGAAAACCAGCGTTAAAATTATTCCGTAACCGATTCGATTGAGCGAAACCGCCGATAACATCAAAACCAAAGCTGACGGGCAGGGAAGCAAGCCGCCGGAAATTCCCAAAGCCAGCAAATTTTTCCAAGTCACTTTTTTCGGCGGCAAATGCGAATGCGTCGAACCACCGTGCGTGTGCGTAAAATCTTCGTCCAAATCTTCGAGTTTGTGCGCGTGTTCGTTCGGGCAATTTTCCTCTTTTCGATAACCTAAAATCGGCAGCAGACGATTTTTAAACAGCGTCGCGCCGATAAAAAATACCAGCAAACCCGAAACAAAGTTTAAAATCGGCATCAGACGTTCGGGCAGAATATACTGCGACGCGAACAAAGTTAAAAGTCCGAGCGCGAAAACGCCGAGCGTGTGCGTGATCGTCACCGTCAATCCCAAAAAAACGGCGTGTTTCGGCGTTCCCTT
>JAJAZE010000355.1 GCA_026785925.1 Pyrinomonadaceae bacterium | reverse complement strand
GTCTTTATTGGCGGCATCGCTCTGGTGGGGAATTTTCGCGCTCGTCACATTCACTTTAATCAAACCGCGCGGCGCGGTGAAGGAACTGCCCGCCAATAAAAATCTCGTCTCGATGGGTTTCAGCGAACTCGGCGGCACATTTAAAGAACTGAAGCGTTTGCGTTACACGGCGCAGTTTCTCGCAGCCTGTTTTTGCTACAACAACGGCATTCAAACGGTTATCACGAGCGCGTCGGTTTTTCTCGCGCAAGAGCTTTTCGTCGCGCGGGGCGAATCGCCGAGTCAATCGTTTTTGCTGGGGATTTTTCTCGTCTCGCAGCTTTCCGCGCTCGTCGGCGCGATTTCGTTTGAACGGCTGGCGCGAATTATCGGCACGAAATACACGCTTTTATTATCGCTCGTAATTTGGATTCTGATCGTCGTCTTCGCCTACGGTTATCTGGAAACGAAAACGCAGGCGTGGATAATGAGCGTTTTTATCGGGTTGGTTTTGGGCAGTTCGCAGGCACTTTCGCGCTCGCTTTATTCGCAGATGATTCCAAAAGGGCGCGAAGCCTCGTTTTTCGGGCTTTACGAAATTTCCGAAAAGGGAACTTCGCTCGTCGGGTCTTTAGTTTTCGGCATCGTCGTCGGCATCACGGGCGAGTTTCGGCAGGCGATTCTTTCGATGATTATATTTTTCGCCGTCGGAATTATCATTTTACTTTTCACCGACACCAACCGCGCCATTCACGAAGCGGGCAATCTGACACCCGAAGAAGCCGCGCACCGAGCTTGAAAAGTTGTTTTAAAATCGCATTCGGCTATAATCAAAAGCAAGATTTTAACAGCTTAAATTTTGGGTAAAAACAAACGTGATTGAAACATCGAACGAAAAAATCGTCACAATTTTCGGCGGCTCGCGGTGCAAAGAAAATTCGGCTGAATATAAAGAAGCCAAAGAAGTCGGCGCACGGCTTGCCGAAGCCGGTTTCACCATTTGCACGGGCGGCTATTTAGGCGTGATGGAAGCCGCTTCGCGCGGGGCGCGGGAAAAAGGCGGGCGCGTTTTCGGGATTGTGATGAACCAATTCAAAGGCGAACCGAACCGTTATTTAACCGACAAAGTGGCGACCGACCATTTCTACGACCGTTTGCAAAATTTAATCGGGCGTTCCATCGGTTTTGTCGCTCTGCGCGGCGGAATGGGAACGGTGACGGAAATCTCGCTGGTCTGGAACAAACTGCAAACCGGCGTGATCGAGAAAAGACCGCTGGTTTTGCTGGGCGATTGCTGGAAACAAGTGGTCAGTTGCTGGGAAACCAATTTAGTCGTCAGCCAAGCCGACATCGCGTTTTTGGATTTTGCCGATACCGCCGAAGCCGCCTGTCAGATAATTATTGATAAATCAAATCAAGTGAAGATTAATTGAGATGAGAATCCAGAGTCGAATCTTTTTATCATTTTAGAGCATTTTCTCTGCGTTCTCCGCGTCACTGCGTGAAATAATAGCTTAAAAGGACTGAACACTTCGGGTAAAACACAAAAAAGTATTTCACGCGAGAGACGCAGAGATCGCAGAGGTTTTTTTGCTCTTGATTACCATTAGAGATTTGATTCGGAAAGCCGTCTGGTCAGATAATGACTGCCTTAAATAAAACCAAAAAAAAAGACGCGGCGCAAAAAAATAAAGTCGAATTACGACTCGTCGCCCGCACGGTTTCCAGAGGTTTTGCGATTGGAAAAGTCGTTTGTCTGCACGGGCGCAGGCGACAATTTTATCGTCTGGCACTGGATGATTCGCAAATCGAGCGCG
>JAJAZE010000354.1 GCA_026785925.1 Pyrinomonadaceae bacterium | reverse complement strand
GTATCCGATTGACGTGGCGGATTTGGAGCAAACCGTTTTCCAATTCCGCGACGCTTTGATTTCGTAAAAATACGACCCGAAACCGGCGGCACAGAAACTTTATCATAAACTTTTCCGCCAAACTTCCGCCAAACAAAAAACGACGCTCGAAGACGATTTGGAAACACTTCTCAGTGGTTACAAAGACAAAACTTTGATGTGGTCTTTGGACGGCATTTTGCGTTATGTGCCGATGGCGGCTCTGCACGACGGCGCGGGTTATCTGGTCGAAAAATATCGCAGCGTCATTTTTACCAAAGAAAGTTTTTTGACTCTTTTGGAAAAAGACGCGGCGAAATGGCAGGTTCTCGGACTCGGCGTATCCGAGCGGCGCGAAAATTTCAATGCGCTGCCCGGCGCGGAACGCGAACTCAAAGACATTGTGCGGCTGCCGCAAACTAAAACGGGAATTTTAGACGGCACGATAAAACTTAACAAAGATTTTTCAGAAGAAGCGACGCTCAAACTGTGGCGCGAAGGCACGTTTCCGGTCATCCATATTGCTTCGCATTATAGTTTTAATTCAACCGACCCGACTTCTTCGTTTCTGCTGGTCGGCGACGGACATTTATCGTTTTCGGAAATGCAGGACAAAGACAATCTGTTCGGAGCGGTAGATTTGCTGACCCTTTCGGCTTGCGACACCGGACTTTCGGGCAACGGCAAGGAAGCCGAAGGTTTTGCATATCTGGCGCAAAGTTTAGGCGCGAAATCGGTGATTGCGAGTCTGTGGCAAGTGTCCGATACGGGAACGCCGGAAATGATGACGCGCTTTTACGAATTGCGAAAGACGAATCCCAAAATGCCGAAAGGCGAAGCGTTTCGGCAGGCACAGCTTGCAATGCTCGGCGCGAAAACGAAAAAAGATGCGGCAAAGATAAATGAAACCAAGGAGAATCAAATTTTGTTTTTGAAAGACCCGGAAAGTCCGTTTGCTCATCCACATTACTGGTCGTCGTTCGTGCTGATTGGCAACTGGCGATGAGTTATTTGAAGCCTGAAGACAAATTGATTGACTACAGCCGGTGCAGTTCCGCCAAGTTTATCTTTTTTTCGTCTTATGCTTCTCTTTTAATCTAATCGGCGTGGCAAAAAAATCGAATTTTTCGCGCAGTTGATTTTCAATATATCGCAGATACGAAAAATGCAGTCCGCCTTTGCCGCCCGCGCCGCCCGAAGTGAAAATGACGAAGAGCGGCGGGCGAATTCCGGCTTGCGTCATATATTGAACGTGCAGGCGAACATTGCCGCCGCTGCCGGGCGCAGTTCCGCCGCCGACGCGCGGCTGCGCGACGGTCTGCTCGAAAAAGTCGTTGAGTTTTGAAGTTGAAACGCGCAGATTGCGGGCTTCGCTGGCTTTCCGGACAATCGGCAGAATTTTATTCACGCGCTGTCCGGTTAAAGCCGAAATCGTCAGAATCGGCGACCAATCGAGAAACTTCATTTTGTAGCGCAGATTTTTCTCGAAATCGTTCGCCGTGTTCGTTTCCTTTTCCTCAATCGCGTCCCATTTGTTGACGGCGATAATCAAACTACAGCCCGAATCGAGCGCGTAACCGGCGATGTTCGCGTCCGTGTTGGCGAAACCTTCGACCGCATCAATTACCAGAATAGCGACGTGAGCGCGTTCGAGAGCTTTGCGCGCCATAATGATCGAAAGTTTTTCCGACATTTCCGTCGTCTTGCCTTTGCGCCGAATGCCCGCCGTATCAATCAGTAAAAATTTCTGCCCGTCAACCGTCAGTTCCGTATCAATCGCGTCGCGCGTCGTGCCGGCAATCGGCGAGACGATAACTCGCTCCTCACCGAGAATTTTATTCAAAAGCGAAGATTTTCCGACGTTCGGGCGACCGATGATGGCGAGTTTTATCTCGTCCTGCTCGACTTCTTCGGCGGCTTCCTCTTCAAAAGTTAAAACCTCGAAAATCTCGTCGAGCAAATCGCCCATTCCGTTGCCGTGTTCGGCAGAAACCGGCAAGAGTTCAAAGCCGAATTGATAAAATTCGGCGGCTTCTTCCTCGACCTTTTTTGTTTCGGCTTTATTCGCCGCGATAAAAATCGGTTTGCCGACGTTTCTCAGTAAAACGCCGATGTCTTCATCGAGCGGAATCGCTCCGGCGCGGGCATCAACGACCCAGATTATCGCCTGCGCTTCGGCAATCGCGTGCGATGCCTGTTTAAAAATGTTCGCGGCGATAATCGCCTCGTCGTCCGGCACGATGCCGCCCGTATCCACCAATCGAAAAATTTTCGCTTTCCACTCGACTTCGCCGTAAATTCGGTCGCGCGTAATGCCCGGCTCGTCGCCGACGATGGATTTACGGCTGCCCGTCAAACGATTAAAAAGCGTGGATTTCCCGACGTTCGGGCGACCGATAATAGCGACTAAAGGCAAATTCATAATGTTGAGTTTAGACAAGACGGGTTTGGCTGACAAACTGTCTCCGATAAATTTTTATCATACTCTAAAAGCAAATCCATCGGCTAACGCAACGGCTGAACCGATAAATTTTTAAATGCGGCGAGAAAAAAAATCCATTTACCGGAAGTTGTGTTGACATCGCGGCGGCAAAAAAGGTAAATTTTTTTTAAGGATTTGACATTCAGCAAATTTCTCCTCAGCCAACAACAATTTTACTATTTTCGTTAAGTAGAATAAGTATGTTTCCGGCTGAGGTTCGGTCAGTATTAACTTTTTGCAACCTTGGAGGAGGGAAATTATGTTTTTAGGAAAAAAAATCAACAAAATGCGCTCGTTTTCCGCAGCTTTAGGCTTGGCGGCAGTTATTTGGGGTGGTGCGACGACCGCCGTTGCCGAAAAATTAAATGATTTCACCGGCAATAACCGGACAGATTTTACGACTTTGGCGTTCACGACCGGCGGACCAATTACCTGGAAAACTACAGGTAATCCGGCAAGCGCGGTTCCTAATGCGGCATTCAAACGTGAATTTAATTACGGTTTGGAGACCGATACGATTGCCGTCGGCGATTACGTCGGCAATGTGGCATCGGACTTAGCAGTTTTCAGAGATACGACCGCTTCGGCTCCGGGAATTTTTTATGTTTCCGAGTTCCCGAACACCAGCGGACCGATCTCGCTTAACCGTGCCGTTCAGTTCGGTAACGGATTTACCGACATTGCCGGCGTACAGGGCGATTATGACGGCGATGGCAAAACCGATTACACCTTAATTCGCGTTCAAGCCAGTGCATTAGTTTGGTATATTATGAGCAGCAGCACCAACACTGTGAAGGCGATTACGTATGGAAGTTTGACCGGCGCAACCGGACCGGCTGTATTTCCGGGTGCTGACTTTAACGGTGACGGCAGAGACGAATTGATTTATGTGACCCGCAATTCAGCGGGAACGGTGGTTAACTACTTTATCGGCGACGCAAACACCGGAGCCGGAGTTATTACCCGCAGTTTCGGTAACTACAATACCGATTTCAGTGTTGCTCCCGATGACTACACCGGCGACGGCAGAGCCGATTTTGTAGCGGTTCGTGAAACCCAAGGCGCACAAAGCATCTGGTATATCTTAAATTCAGCAACCAATGCTGTGACGGCAAGAGCGTTCGGCATTGCCGACCCGACTTTTACCGATTTGGACGTTCCGGTGCGCGGTGACTTCGACGGCGACAACCGCCACGACATCTGCGTCTGGCGTTCAAGCAACCAGACTTTTTATTATATCAGCAGTCAGTTCAACAACATCCAGGCGCAAAAAGCCGGTGATGCAACCGATACGCCGCTCGGCTCGTTCGGTCTTTACTAAACTGCTTTCGGTTTAATACCGCAGACAGCATTTACAAAAAACTCCGCTGAAGAAAATTCATTCGTCAGCGGAGTTTTTTTCGCGTTAAATTCTTAAAATCGTTAATTACCCTTTGAAAATTCGTAAGCAATGTTGACGTTCAGAACGCCGTTGTTAATCTCGTGGCGAATGCCGACGGCTTTCATTTTTAGCGAGCCGTTGGCATTCTGAATCGGAACGATAAAAGATAATTTATCGGCTTGCAGAATCTCGATTGGATTTATTTTTTTATCAATCGAGCTTTGCACGAGACGCGACAGAACGCCGCTTGCCAGATTGGTGACACCGCCGAGATTGACGCTCAAGACGCGCACTCGTCCGAGCAGTTTCTGACTCTGGCGATTATACTCCAGATCAATATTAGTTTCCGCCCAGCCCTGAAAATCAATACAGCCGATCAGCGGCGGATTATACGAACCCGAAAAAGCAATCGGCGCGTAAATTTTCCCGTCACGAAACCGAACGGTGGTTTTCACGCCGTCAACTTCGCGCAGCAGACGAATTGATTCGCTGCAATTTTGGGTTTTAAATTTTGAATTTCGGATTGGCGAATTGTCATTGCTGTAACTCAAAACCAGAGACTTCGGATTTTGAACTTCGGGCTTCGGGTTATTTTGCGCCAGCGGAAATTCCGGCGCGTTAAAATTTTTAAAAATCGCGTCGAGCAGCGAGTCGAAAAACTGCTCGCTGAGCGCGACGGAAACTTCCGCCGTTTGCGCGTTCGCCAGCGAAGCCAGCAGCAGAATGGAAAAAATTAAACTCAAAACTTTTTTCTTCATTTTTGTTCCTCGTTTTTGAAAAAATCGGCGGGCAACGGTTCGTCGTACATTTTTTGATAGTATTGTTTTTTGAATTCCCGTTCGGATAGATTCTTCGGTAAAGATGCGATAATCAGTTCACGCGCCGCCATAAACATTTCACAGCCGAGCGCAATTCGCTTGTTTGAACTGAATTTCATCATCATTTCAAATTGCATTTTTCCGATTTCGGGCGACGTGTCGTTCATTCTTCAATCTCCTTCCGGCATTGTGCGAGTAATTTATAAACACCTAATTCGTTCGTCCATTTTTCAACGTAACCGGCATCAAAGCCGGTTTTTGCTAAATTCTTAACATCGGTCAACTGTTTTTCGGAAAGGCTGTCTTTCGCCCATAAAAGTTTAGAAATTATCAAATCTTCTTTGGTGATAATCCAAATTTTCCTGCCGTAAAAATCCGTTCGACTCCGCCGCTCAAAGGCAATTTCTTGAAAAGCGGTTTGTTTTTTTATCACACAATCAATCTTAAATGCCGTTTCGTGATGAATGACATTAAACATTTTTTCAGAGAAAATTGCGCGGCTGACGGCATTGTGAGGCACATAATAATCCGGTTCAAAAACACCGATAATTCTTTTTGCATCCTCAGATTTAAGTTCTAAAACCACATTAACATCAGCCGTAAAACGATAAAGTGAATAATTCATCATTGCCATCGAACCCGTCAACATATATGCGATGTTGAGTCTCTCTATTCTTTCGGCAAAATCGTGCAGTATTTGTATCGGTAAATAGTTTTTGTCCGGCATTTTATAAACCGCTCCTCACAATATCGTGTAATCTTAAAAGCCCGACGCATTTTTCATTTTCGACGACGGGCAAAACCGAGATTTGCATCGGGCGATTTTCCATCAGTCGGAGCGCGTCGAAAGCGAGCATTTCCGGCGCGGCGGTCGTCGGATCGGCAGTCATCATTTGGCGGGCGGTCAAATCCGAAAAATCTTCGGGCGCGGTTTTTTCAATCGTCCGCCGCAAATCGCCGTCCGTGACGATGCCGATGAGATTCTCCCGTTCGTCCACGACGTTAACCGCGCCGAGCGCGAATTTGGAAATCGCTTTGACGACTTCGAGCCAATCGGCATCAACAGTTATATTCGGGCTTTCGTGCATTAGATCGGCGACTTTTAGAGTTAATCTTTTGCCTAATCTGCCAGCCGGATGATTGGCGGCGAAATCTTCGGCGGTCAGATTTTTGGCTTCCATCAAAGTCATCGCCAGCGCGTCGCCGATTGCCAGCGCAACGGTCGTCGAACAGGTCGGCGCGAGATTCAGCGGACACGCTTCCCGGTCAACCGACGCATCTAAAACCACATCGGACTGCCGGGCAAGCGTCGAATCGAGATTGCCGACAATCGCCAGCAGACAAATTTTTCTGACTTTCAGCGCGGGCAGCAAAAGCAGAATTTCATCGGTTTCGCCCGAATTACTCAAAGCGATCACGACATCGCCGCTCGTCATCATTCCCAAACCTCCGTGCAGCGCGTCCGACGGATGAACGAAAACCGCGACCGTTCCGGTGCTGGTCAAAGTCTGCGCGATTTTCTGCGCGATTATGCCGGATTTGCCGATGCCGATGACGACGACTTTACCTTCGCATTTATCGAGAATCTCGATTGCCTGTTCGACGATTGATTTTTCGAGCCGTTTCGCCGCCAGTTCGATAGCAGCGGCTTCGAGCCTCAGCAGTTGGACGACTTTTTCAAAATTATTATTCACAAATGGAAAATTTGCTTTCAGCAAATGTCGAACTTATTGCTTGACACTTATTTTTATTATTTCAGATTAAGAGTCCAGGTTGATAATTATATTGCTTGTCTCGAATAAAGACGAACGCCGCAAGTTATGTTTGAAAATAGAACACTTGCAAATTTGTTCGCCTGATAATTTCCCATTGGTTTTTTGAGCAATCGGTTGTTTTACAAGGTGTTCGGCAATTGGCACACCTCTTGCTCAACAGCAGAGCATAGCTTTTAAGCTGAGATAAAAATTAGAAATAAAAAGAGAAAAGGAGACAGAACAATGAACAACGACGGAACAGTTAAAGAAGAATTAGGTGGATTGGGCGACCGAATTGCAGGAAACGTGAAGGAAGCGACCGGTGCGGTAACAGGCAATCAGAGACTTGAGAATGCCGGTGAAGCGCAAGCCAATTACGGTAACGCCAGACAGGAAAACAATGACGTTTTAGGTTCAAACACCGGCGCGGCGATGGGACATTCGACGGGCAGCAACAAAATGGTGACAGGTATGTTCAGAACCCGCGAAGATGCCGAGAAAGCATACGGTTCGATCACCAGCCGCGGTTATACCAAAGATGATGTCAACGTATTGATGTCGGATAAAACACGCGACACGCATTTTGCCGACGGCGACACTGAACTCGGCAGCAAAGCCTTGGAAGGCGCGGGCGTTGGATCAGCGATTGGCGGAACCATCGGCGCAGTTATCGCAGGCATCGCGGCTATCGGAACGAGCGTTCTCATTCCGGGTTTGGGATTGTTGGTTGCCGGACCTTTAGCAGCGGCATTAGCCGGTGCGGGCGCAGGCGGTTTAACGGGCGGATTAGTCGGCGCATTGGTCGGTTCGGGTATTCCTGAAGAAACTGCCCAACAGTATGAAGCCGGCATTAACGAAGGCGGAATCGTGATGGGTGTCCAGCCGCGCAATGACGAAGATGCTGATTATCTTGCCAATGAATATCGCACCAATCGCGGTGAAAACGTTTATCGGTAATTATTTACAGTAGTAGAATCAAAAAACTCCGCTAACAAATAGCGGAGTTTTTTTTGTCAAATTGGCTGAACCGCCGCGAGCAATTTGCGCCATTCAGCTTTTTCAGGGTTGCCGGGTTTGCGCTTGCCGAAAAAGAGCGCGACGTTTTCACCCGCTTTATCAAATATCTCCAAACTCGAAACGATGCCGTCGCTCGTCGGTTTTTTAACGACCCACGCCGAAGCGATTTCCTCCTGCTTGATATGCAGATTGAATTTTTCATCCAGCACATTATACCAGCCGCGCGCCGCCGTGAGGTTTTCGACTTCGCCTGTATGAATTTGAATAACGCCGCCGCTACTGACGAAAATCATAATCGGCAACTGTCTTTGAACGGATTTTTCAAGAACAAATTGATAAGATTCGGTCGAAACTTGAAACGCCATTTTCTTGTCTGCCAGCCGCAAGGCTTGGCTGCGTGACACGCCGAACTTGATAGTCATTCCGAAAAAGTCGTGCGTATCTTTCATTTCAGCCCACGCCTTTTGAAAACCGGCGACATCAATTTCCGCGTCAGCTTTTTCAATCGGTTTAGCCGGCTTCGGAGAAATAGCGATTACCTGATTTTGATCGTC
Source organism: Pyrinomonadaceae bacterium (assembly GCA_026785925.1). Lineage (GTDB taxonomy): Bacteria > Acidobacteriota > Blastocatellia > Pyrinomonadales > Pyrinomonadaceae. The sequence continues at coordinate 2,948 of JAJAZE010000354.1, read as the reverse complement.
GCTTCGATATTTCCCGACTAATTTTTCGTAAGCCGCCAAATCGCTCGCGGCGGTCAGAAAAACTTTGTGAACGGCGGTTCCATCAATGTCAAAAAATTGCAGACTGCGTAATTTGCCGCGCCCCTTTTCGCTCGTGACGGCGAAACCGAAATGCCAATTCTTAAAGAAAATCCGCAAATCAATGTCTTCGCCCAGCACCAAGCCCATTTTGCCGTGCGCGTCGAAAACTTCGACATTCGCAAACTCGCCCTGTCGTTCGTGGACGATGGCATCGTTGCGCGTCAAAGCCATAACTTGTCCGAGCGTATGGAATTCCTGCAAAAGTTCGGCAAATTTGTCGTTTAAGCGAACCACCGACGCGCCGATTTCCGTCACCAGCAGTTCGGCTTCGCTCGTGCCGAGTGCCTTCGCCGCTTCGCGGATTTTAACATTTGGATTACCAGCGCGAAATCGTTCCCAACGCTTCTTCAAATCACTTTGTTTTTCAGACGCTGACTGTATCATTTCCAGTTTTTCCTTAATTATTTCAAATCTTATTTTCCAGGCGGCAATTGACTTATTTATTCGGGCTGGCGGATTTCATCCGGCTAATTTTTCAAATGCCAGTTTGCTCGCCTCGATAGTTTCATCCAAATCATTCGGCGTGTGAGCAATTGAAACAAACCACGCTTCAAACTGTGACGGCGGCAGATAAACGCCGCTTTCCAGCATCTGATTAAAATATCGCGCAAACTTTTCGGTGTCGGAAGTTTTCGCCGTATCAAAATCAACGATTTGCCGGTCGGTGAAAAACAGCGTGAGCATCGAACCGACGCGATTCAGCGTGTAATTTAAATCCGATTCATTGACCGCATTCATAATACCGTCCGCCAAATAGCAACTTTTTTCTTCGAGAGTTTCGTAAAAATTCGGCGTTTCGTCAATGATTTTCAAAGTTTCGTAACCGGCGGTCATCGCCAGCGGATTGCCCGACAAAGTTCCGGCTTGGTAAACCGCGCCCGACGGCGCAATCAATTTCATAATTTCCTCACGCCCGCCGTATGCGCCGACCGGCAAACCGCCGCCAATGATTTTGCCGAACGTCGTTAAATCCGGCGTAATCCCGTAAAGTTCCTGTGCGCCGCCTCTCGCCAAACGAAATCCGCTCATCACCTCATCAAAAATAAGGAGAATCTTTTCATCCGTGCAAACATCGCGCAGTTTCTGTAGAAATTCCGCATCGGCTCCGACCAAACCCATATTCCCGGCAACCGGCTCGATAAATACGGCGGCGATTTCGCCTTTGTTTTGCTCGATTAAATTATAAACCGATTCAATATCGTTATATTTCGCGTTCAAAGTATCTTTCGCCGTTGATTTGGTCACGCCGGGCGAGTCCGGCAAACCCAAAGTCGCCACGCCCGAACCGGCTTTGATCAAAAAAGAATCGCCGTGTCCGTGATAACAGCCTTCAAATTTAATAATTTTGTCGCGCCCCGTGAACGCGCGGGCAAGTCGCATCGCGCTCATCGTCGCTTCGGTTCCCGAATTGACCATTCGCACGATCTCCACCGACGGCACAAATTTTTTGATCAAAATCGCCAAATCAATTTCACGCTCGTTCGACGCGCCGAAACTCGTTCCCGACAGCGCGGTTTCCCGAACCGCTTCGATCACGCGCTCGTCGGCGTGTCCGAGAATCATCGGTCCCCACGAACCGATATAATCAATAAACTCATTCCCGTCAACGTCCGTCAGTCTCGCGCCCTTTGCCGACGCAATATAAAGCGGATCGCGCCCGACCGACTTAAACGCCCGCACCGGCGAATTGACACCGCCCGGAATATGTTTCTGCGCTTCGGCAAATAATTCGCTGCTTTTTGAAGTATTCATTTTTTGTAAAACTTTTTTCGTCCACAGATAAACACAGATGAACACAGATAATTTTTAGATTTTTATTGATTGTTAATTTCGCCGTCATTCAAAATCGCTTCAACTGGACAACAGTCCATTGCTTCCTCGCATTGTGACTTTTCTTCTGGGGTTTCTGGCTGTTTTGAAAAGTAAGCCGTGTAATCTTTGTCGTCAATAACGATATGATTAGGTGCGCGAATTTCACAAGCCGCACTGCAAGTGCATGTGTCAATATCAATATAGTATTTACCTTTTACATTTTGCGGATGTATTTTCATCTTTTCTTATCTGTGTTTATCTGTGTTTATCTGTGGATAATTTTTCTAAATCAATTTTATCGCGTCCTTAGCGAAATAAGTAATAATCACATCCGCGCCGGCGCGTTTGATCGCCGTCAGAGTTTCCATCATCACTTTTTCGCCGTCAATCCAACCGCGTTCCGCCGCCGCTTTAATCATCGAATATTCGCCGCTGACGTTATACGCTGCAATCGGCAAATTAAAATTGTCTTTCGTGCGGCGGATAATATCGAGATACGAAAGCGCGGGTTTGACCATCACGATGTCCGCGCCTTCCGAGATGTCGAGCGCAATTTCGCGCATCGCTTCGTCGGAATTGCCGTAATCCATCTGATAAGATTTGCGGTCGCCGAACTGCGGCGCAGACTCCGCCGCCTCCCGAAACGGACCGTAAAACGCTGACGAATACTTTGCCGAATACGCCATAATCGGCGTTTCGTAAAAACCGTTTTCGTCTAAAACCTGTCGAATCGCGCCGATGCGTCCGTCCATCATATCCGACGGCGCGATGATGTCCGCGCCGCTCTGCGCGTGAGTCAGAGCCTGTTTCGCCAGCAGTTCGAGCGTCGCATCGTTCTGCACGAATTCATTTTCAACGATGCCGCAATGCCCGTGCGAAGTGTATTCGCACAAACAAACGTCAGTCATCACCAGCATTTCAGGGAAGTTTCGTTTAATCTCACGCGCCGCCTTCTGCACGATTCCGTTTGCCGCGTAACCGCTTGAACCAACTTCATCCTTAAAATCAGGAATTCC
>JAJAZE010000353.1 GCA_026785925.1 Pyrinomonadaceae bacterium | reverse complement strand
GACGGAAAATTTCGGTTGGAAACCGATTGGCTGACTTTTCGGCGGATTGCTTGTCTGCATCATATTTAATCCGCACCGACCGCAGAATTTTGAAAGCGGCGGCAGTGCAGTCAAGCAGCGCGGACACGGAAAACTTTGTTTGTCCTCGGCTTCGCTGATGACGTTGAACGAACGATTGCCGCATTTGCCGCAATACTTCACGCCCTGCGCGAAGCGTGCCTGGCAATTAGTGCAGGCGACGATGCCCGGCATCACGCTCGACTGCGCTGCGCCGCTGCTGCTGCTGCTGGTTCCGCCCATTCCCGATGGCGACGGCTGACTGCTCGACGCGCCGCGCAGCGGTTTTAACTGCGCTTGAATAACCTGCTCGTGTGCGCCTGCCTGGATTTCAATCACGCGCTCGTCATCTTTTTCGCCGACTTTGGAAACTCTTAAAACGTGCCGTCCGGTCGGAACGGTCGTCAAAATGAGTTTTCCCGAACTTCCGATGCTTCCCTTTCGCTCGTCATTTACATAAACTTCCGCATTGACCGGCGCGAGAATTACGAGGCGCGAAATACCGAAGTTTTTTTCATCTTCGACGTTCTCCGCCGCCGCTTCGAGTTCCGTAATCCATTCGCCGACGGTTGCCGGACGCTTCCCCGGATCAATTTCCAAAGCCCGCATAATCGCCCGTTCGACATCTTTCGGAATATCCGAACGCAAAGTCGAAAGCGGCGGCGGCGTGTGCATAATTTTCTGCATCACGAGCTGCATCAAATCACCGACGAACGGCGTGCGCCCGCCAAGCATTAAATATGCAATCGTTCCCAAAGCATAAACGTCGGCGCGCACGTCAACGCCGAGTTCGGGCTGCATCTGTTCGGGCGACATAAATTCGGGCGTTCCGATAATGCCGCGCGACGACGGCGTGGCGTTTGAATTGGCATCGGTAACGGTTTGATTGACGATTTTCGCCAAACCGAAATCGCCGACTTTGATAAATCCGTCGCCCGCTTTGCCTTTGGTCATTATAAAAATGTTGGCGGGTTTTAAATCGCGGTGCAGAATTCCGGCATCGTGCGCGGCTTCCACGCCGTCGGCGATTTGGCGCAAAAGTTTGACGGCGCGACCGACGGGCAGAGTTCCTTCGCGGCGCAAAAGACGGTGTAGCGTTTCGCCTTCGACATATTCCATCACCAGATAAAAGATTCCTTCCGCCGATTCGCCGAAATCGGTGACATCAACGATGTGCGGATGATTGACCGAAGCCGCCGACATCGCCTCGCGCTCAAATCTGGCAATCGCTTCGCCTTCCTGCAAATCTTCGCTGTTAAGAATGTCCTGCCGCACGGTTTTGACGGCGACGCGCCTGGTTCCCAGATTTTTATCACGCGCCAGATAAACCTGCCCCATCGCGCCGCGCCCCAGCCGCCTTTCGATAAAATAACGATTGGCGAGCAGTTGTGAGCCGGGCAAACTCGAACGGGTCTGCGTCTGATCGTGCGGGCAAAAATTCACGTCGTCCGCAAAACACAATTCACATTTCGGGCATTCTTTCATCGTCTTTTATTGTGCCGCAACTTCTTTTTTTTCCAAACTCCGAACGCGGGAATCGAAACTTTTTTACCAATCCGAACATCTTGGACTTTCAAATTCAATGTTGCTATAATCCAACTCGTTAATTTGGGTTGTTAGCTCAGTTGGTAGAGCAACGGACTCTTGTTCATTGAAATAGGAGCATTCATCGGAAACGATGAATTGAAAATGTGGCTGTATGCTGGAAAACCCTGAGAGTTTCAAATACGACTTCCATCGTGAAAATTTTGAAAATTGGGCAATCAGCAGGCAACTCTTGACAAGGTTTCCGGTTTATAACAAAAGTTGTGGTAATGGAGAGATACTATGATTTCTGATAATCCGAATTTGAAAGGAACTTTGGGAGAAGCTGCCGTGTGCAAGGATTTGCTTCGACTTGGTTACAATGTATTTCTTGAATTTGGCAATCATTCAAAAGTTGATTTGATAGTTCTGGACGAAAATTTTAATACTATTAAAATTCAAATTAAAGCTGTTAATTCAGAGAATGAAAGCGTCAGCGTTTATTCTGTCAAAACTTGTTTGAATCCCAAATACAATTCAATTTACACAACCGAGCAAGTTGATGTTTTTGCCGTCTATGTAATTGACAAAGATTTAGTTTTTTACGTATCGGCAAAGGAAATTCTTCAAAACGGCAAAAGTTCTAAATTCAGATTTTCTTCAAGTAAAAACGGACAAAAGAAATTCGTCCGTTTTGTTGAAGAATATTTGGATTTCAAGAAAGCCCTCAGAGACTATACGCCGCACACCCAAATCTTGAAAAAGACGGGTGATGAGATAGTCCAGACTACAACGCTGAAAGTTTTAGCGGCTGGTGAAAGCCAGAGTGGTATGTAATCCGTGGGTCGCAGGTTCGAGCCCCGCACAGCCTACCAAATTTATAAAAGGGAAAAGACAGGTTTTTGGAAAATCTGTCTTTTCCCTTTTATAGGACTTTCGCTTGTGAAATAATTTTCAATTGCTAAAAGTCGTATAGATTTATCTAAAGCATTGTATTTACTATTGTTATGGTTTTCTTAGAAAATCACTTTTGGCAATTTACAAGCCGAAGGCATTTAGTTAAGTCTTTTGTTTGCAACAATATATTTTTATAAGCGAAAGTCCTATTTTAAAATAAAATCTGTTGAGAAATTCAGACTTTTTCGTCAATTTGCGCGTCAAAGACCACGAGCGTCAGGAATGTTTCGCGCTCGTCAAGCGCGTTTGATAAAATTCTCGTGCTGAAATGTCGGCGGAAATCACGAGTAATGCTTTTTAACTTAACCGATGAGCAGCTTGTCGAATTGGCAGTGACGGAAAACCCGGATGCTTTCGGCGAAATCGTTAAAAGATGGGAGCGCAAGATATTCGCCCTGTGTTTCGGTATGCTCGCCCGCGAAGACGAAGCAAAGGACGCGGCACAGGAAACTTTTATTTCCGCCTATCGCCATTTGAAGAATTTTCGCGGCGATGCCAAAGTTTCGTCGTGGCTGCACCGAATCGCGGTCAACCAATGTTTGACAATCAAACGTCGTCAGAAAACCCGTTCGGAAAGTTATCTCGATGATGAAGGAAATGCCGCCGAACGAGTTTTCGTCGCGCCTTCGCGTCAGATGCCTTCCAAAACGACCGAGCAGAACGAAAGACTGCATCTCGTTCGGCAGGCGGTTCAGTCTTTGCCGGTAGATTTGCGTCAGATTGTGGTGATGAAGGAATTTGAAGAGATGACGTTTCAGGAGATTTCGGACGCTTTAGAAGTCCCGTTAAGCACCGTCAAAAGTCGGCTTTACACGGCATTCAAGCAACTGCGGATGAAATTGGAACGAACGCCGGTCGAGGTTGTTTAGAAAAAAATTATGTCGAATAACAACAATTACAATTCTTCCTGCGCCTTTAGCGAACAGCTAATAACTTATCTTTACAGTGAAGGCGGCGGGCAGGAAACGATTAAGTTCGAGGCGCATTTACCCGATTGCCCGAATTGCTCCGCCGAGTTGGAAGGCTTCGGATTCGCCCGCTCTTCGATTCTCGATTGGAAAGCGGCTGAGTTTTCAAATCTGGAAACGCCGATTTTTGATATTTCGTTGATCGAAGCAATAAAATCAAATTCGACCGTGACCGTTTCAAACCAATCGCGCGAATGGTTCGGCGGAATAAAAAGTATTTTCTCTTTCAATTCGCAATGGGCAGCGGCGGCGTTGGCTGTTTTAGTAGTTTGCGGCGGCGCGGCTTGGTTGGCGTTAAACTTTTCCGGCGATAGAAACAACATCGCTCAAAACGCGGAGAATACGAATTTAATCAAAGCGTCGGTTTCGCCGACCATTGCGATTAACCCGCAACCGAAAGAAGTCAAAAACGCCGCTGAGAAAGCCAAAAAATCAGCCGCGTCTATTGAAACAACCGATCTGCCGAAGCCGATTATGCGCGAAAAACAAACGATAACGAATAAATCAATCGTCAAAATTTCGAGCGACGCGCCGAAAAACAATTCTGAAACTTCGGTTCGCAATCCGAAAACGGCGAATGACAACGGCAAAAAATCGGCGCCCGTGCAAAAACAGAAAGTTCCGAACTTGAATAGTTTGGAAGACGAAGAAGACGAAACGATTCGTCTCGCCGATTTGTTTGCCGAACTCGACACTAGATAAGCACGAGAGAAAAACGATGAAAAAGTTTAATTACGCAATTTTAATTTTTACATTTTTACTGTTGACCGCGACTTTTTCGACGGTCAGAGCGCAGGACACAATCGCGCCGAACGACGCGCTGCAACCAAATCCCAATCAAAAGCGTCGCCCGAATTTGCTGGCTGAACTCGATTTGTCCACCGACCAGATTCAACAAATCCGCCGCATTAATCGTGAAAACCAACCGCTGCGCCGCGAAGCCCAGTCGCGTCTGCGGGAAGCTAATAAAAATCTCGACGCGGCAATTTACGCCGATAAAGCGGACGAAACGGAAATTCAAAATAAATTAAAAGCCGCGCAGATTGCCCAATCCGAAGTCATCAAAATTCGTTCGACGACCGAGTTGGCGGTGCGTAAAATTCTCACGCCCGCCCAACTCGTCAAATTCCGCGAGATACGCGGGCGATTTATGGAACGAATGGAAAATCTGCCGCAATCGCGCCGCAATCGCCCGTTAAATTCGCCAAATCCAGCGGCTTATTAACCGACCGGGAAAATTGAACTAAGCCACTGATCGTTTCGTCATCACTCGAATTATTTATCGCCGCCGCCGACATCGTAAATATGTCGGCTTTTTGTTTGTCGTTTTCCGCGCTTCGTTGTAACCTTTTAGAATCTCGAAAAAGACACCCGGCGGATGAATTTGCTCAAAATAATTTTGTTTGAATTGCAGGAAATAACCAACCTGATTATTGCCGCGTTTCTGGGACTTTTTAAAAGCCCGCGTTATTTTAGTGAGATTATCAAGCAGATGGATTTAATCGGTGTCGGTTCGCTGCCGATTGTTGTTCTGACCGGATTTTTTACGGGCGGTGTGCTGGTTTTGCAGTCTTATCCGACATTCGAGTATTATTCGATTCAAAACACGGTCGGTAAAACAATCGCTACTTCGCTGATGCGCGAACTCGGTCCGGTGCTGACGGCGTTGATGGTTTCCGGTCGCATCGGTTCGGCGATTGCGGCGGAGTTAGGTTCGATGGTCGTCTCGCAGCAAATTGACGCGATGCGGGCTTTGGGAACCGACCCGAATCGCAAACTCGTCGCGCCGCGCCTGCTCGCCCTGATGTTGATGCTGCCGCTGCTGACGGTCGCCGCTGATATCTTCGGTATAATCGGCGGCGGCATCGTCGCTTCGGGAATTTTCAATCTCGATTCAAACATTTATATCACGTCCGTTCGTTACGGAATTTCGACTCCGGACATTATCGGCGGAGTCGTCAAACCTTTGTTTTTCGGATTAATCATCGGAAGCATTGCCTGTTATCGCGGTCTCAGCACGACCGGCGGCACGGTCGGTGTCGGACGTTCGACAACCAACGCGGTGGTGCTTGCTTCGATTGTCGTGATTATTTTCGATTTTTTCCTCTCGCAGGCATTGAATACGATTCTCGGTATCAGATATATTTAGCCTTTTTGAAAAAAGAAATTTATGCTCTCTCCGCCAAGCGAAAAGTCGGATGAAACCGAAGAATTTATCGAAGAAGAACTTGCCCCGACCGATTTGGAGGACGCGGTTGACGAGCCGCACCGCGTCATCCCGGCGATTGAGTTCCGCGACGTTCATTTGTCATTTGAAGATAAAAAAATTCTTAACGGCATCAGTTTCACCGTCCGGCGCGGCGAAACGAAAGTTATTTTGGGTCGCAGCGGCGGCGGAAAGTCTACGACCATTCGGCTTATACTAGGACTTTTGAAACCGGATTCGGGACAAATTTTGATTGACGGCGAAGATATTACCGATTACAGCGAAATCGAGATGATGAAAGTTCGCGCCAAAATCGGGATGGTTTTCCAGGAAGGCGCGTTGTTTGACTCGCTTTCGGTTTATGATAACGTAGCTTATCGTCTTCACGAACAAGGCGTTGGCGAGGAAGAAGTCGAGCGCGAAGTGCGCCGGATGTTAAAATTCGTTGACCTTGAAGACGCGATTGACAAAATGCCTTCGGAACTTTCGGGCGGAATGCGGCGGCGCGTCGGCATCGCCCGCGCACTGGTCGGCGACCCGCAAATCGTGATGTTCGACGAACCGACTGCCGGACTTGATCCGCCCACGGCGCGAACCATCTGCGAACTCGCCATCAAGCTGCGCGATTTAGAAGACGTATCTTCAATCTTCGTCACGCACGAGATGAAAAATCTCGAATATCTCTGCTCCCAATACGCCGTCGTGGACGAAAACGGCGAAGTCGTTTTTGAACAGGAAGGTGAGAAACTTTGTTTGATAAACACGGAAATCGTAATGCTCAAAGAAGGCAAAATAATCTTTACCGGCAAAGATGAAGAATTCAAAGCAGCGAAAGACCCGTATATTTTGACATTCGTTCGCGGAAAATGAAGTTTAGTGGTAAATGGTAAGTTAAAAACTTTCCGAAACTTACCACTTACCATTTACTACTAAAACTATGCCTCCAACCCAAAAAATAGGTTTCAGTCAATTGCGCGTCGGAATTTTCGTGATGTTCGGGCTTGCCGTTTTAGCGTTTTTAATTCTCAACGCGACCGGCGATTTTAATCCGTTCGAGAAAAAATTTCGGCTCAAAGCGCACTTTGCCTCCGCCGACGGTTTGCGTGACGCGGCGGAAGTGCATCTGGCGGGCGTTCATATCGGCAAAGTGGAAAAAGTCAATTTGCTGCCGCCGGACAGCCCGGAAAACGCCCGCGTCGAAGCCGTTTTGCTGGTTGACCAAATTCTCGACGGCAGACCGATCACCGACCGTATTCGCAAAGATTCGACCGCGCAGCTCGTCGCCGTTTCCCTGCTCGCCAATGACAAAATGATCAACGTCACACCCGGTTCGCCGAACGCGGCGGCGGTGGCGGAAAACGACGTGCTGAATTCGACTTCAACAATGTCAATCAATAAGTTAACCGAAACCGGCAATGAGCTTTTACAGCAAATCAATAAATTAGCGACTCCGACCAACGAAATTCTCAACAAAGCCAATCGCGGCGAAGGAACTTTGGGGAAAATAATCAACGACGAATCTTTGTATAACAATCTCGACTCGACGGTCGGCGAAACGAAACTGACTTTAGCCAAGCTGCAAAATACGATTGACCGCGTTAATCGCGGCGAGGGCAGCGCAGGCAAACTTCTGAATGACCCGGAACTGTATGATAATTTGAACCGCAGTGTCCAGCAAATTGAAGCGATTTCTAAAGATTTACGCGCCGGCAAAGGAACCGCCGGAAAGTTTCTGACCGACGAAGCGATCTACAATGAATCCCGCGCCGCGATTGCCGACTTGCGCGTTTCGATCAGCAAACTCAACGCTATCACCGACGATTTGAGCGCGGGCAAAGGCACGATTGGAAAATTTCTTAAAGACGAAGAGTTTTACAATGAAGCGCGGAAAACCTTGACGAGATTAAACTCGACGACTGAAAAAGTCGATTTAATTCTCGATGACGCGCGCAGCGGCAAAGGCACGCTCGGCAAACTTTTAACCGACGAAACGCTTTACAACAATGTCAACCAAACCGCCGCCAACTTCAATCAACTATCTTCGGAAGGCACGAAACTCATTTACGATTTTCGCCAAAATCCCAAAAAGTATTTGACCATTCAATTCAAACTTTTCTAGGAATGCGGGTTTGCCGGCAATTAAGGCTTTCTCAGAAAATCTACTCAAAAAAGCGGAAGCGTTAAAATAAATTTCGTCCCCGCAAACGCATCGAAGGCTTCGATGCGCCCGTTGTGCTGGCTGACAATTTTATAAATCACCGATAAAACCTAAGCCGAGACTTTTTTCCTTGGTTGAAAAAAACGGGTCGAAAATTTTCGCTTTGGTCGCTTCGTCAATGCCGCCCGCCGTGTCTTCGGTTTCAATCAACAGATTTCCGTCCTTTTGAAACGTGCGAAAAACCAGTCTGCCGCCGTTCGCCATCGCATGCCGAGCGTTGATTGCCGGATTGAGCAAAACCTGTTTGATTTGTTCCGCATCCAGCACGGCGAGCGGCAAATTTTCACCCGATTCTTCGACGACTTCGACCGCCTGAATTCCAGATTGGTTTTCGATCAAGAATTTGACGGAACGGATAATTTGATTCGCGTCGGTCGGCTGTTTTTGCGGCTCTTTGGCGCGGGCGGAATTGAAAAATCCCTGCACGAGTTTGTCAATTCGCTCGACTTCGATTTTGGCTCAGCGTTAATTTACACACAACCAAAACGTCAAACGATTGAGATGACGTGGGGCGAAACCGCCAACACACAAGCTAAAGGAAACCAAAGACCGTTTTAAGAAAGTCGCTGTTTCGCCCTCACGTCCATTGATTTGTTCGGCTTCGCCTTAATTTGCGACGATTTTGTTTTTATATTAGTCGGCTTTTCGCCTTTCTCCTCGAATTCCTTCAAATCTTCGGCAGCTTTTGCAAGCGGCTTCGTTCTAGAACAACAGCAAAATGTTCTAAATGTGCCATCTCCATTATCATAAGCATAAATGAGCCATTCTTCTTTTTCATCAAAGCCATTGAGACAAAAAGTGACGTTGTTACGAACAGTGACGATTGTTTCTAAATCTCGCTTCCAAGCATTTTTTACCTCGAATTTTACAGTTTCAACATAATTGTCGTTGCTGGCATCACGGGCGGACTTTTTAATTTCAAGGACTGTGCCGACAAAGACAGCATCAGCAAGTTTGAGTTCATTGTAAGCGGTTATGTTTTTGCGTTCTGCTTTACAAGCACATTGAGCTAAAGCCGCGCTTGCTGCAAAACAAAATAAGTTGAGAAGCAAAATACTGAAAATTATTTTTCTCATATTACGCAAGTTCATCTGTAATCGAAGAAGCCGAACGCCCGAATTAACCGAGCGGCGAAACGCGCGCCGCTCATACAACACAGCTTGAGCCGCTTCGGTTCAATGAAATGTTAGCTGGCGCGTTGGAGAAAAAATGACACCTGAACAAGAACAATTTGCAATAGATATTACTGATAACTCAAAATCGCACGAAGATTTTCTTCTTCTTGTGAGATTCGGAATGAAAACTCTTTTGGAACACCAGCAAGTTTTGATCGAAATAATTTTCCGCGAAGCCGAGCGCGAACTAAAACGTAAAAATCTTGCCAGTCGGACAATCTCCGACGAAGGGCGCAAAATTTTCAACGAACTCGGATTACGTTTCACACAAGAAGACAGCTAACGGTTGAGATGACGGGGCGGCGGGAGCAAAGGCGTTCATAAAGTCAAGGTTGAGCCGCTCGCGTCCATTGATTGTTCGGCATGTGTTGACAAAGGAGAAATTTATGCAATTTGTATATGTTGTCACATTTGAGTTCCAATCTAATGAGCCAGTTTCTATTTGTTCAATTTGGACAGAAGAAAATTTAGCTAACAGCGAAGCGGTCAGATTGATTGAAAAACACAAAAGAGAATATAAATTTAAAAAATATTTCGTTGAAAAAGTTGAACTGAATAAATCAATTGACGGTTGCGCGATTTAAATCAACTTTCGGATTAACCGAGAAACGCCGAACGGTTGAAATGACGGGGCGGCGCGGGTGGAGATAACTATGAATGAAACAGACACCGAAACAGCGAATGTCGCGCCGCTCCCGTCCATTGATTGGTTGGACGGCGCGTTAAAAGAAAACGCGGAGCGCGAAGCGATAGACGGAAAAAAACGCATTTTTCTAGGCTTTAGCGGACACTGCACGGATGACGATTGCGGGCTTTATACCTGCAACGAAGATAACGAATGTCCGCGATGTGGAGCTTATTTCGTGTTTCATAGGAAATAGCCGTCCAACTTTGTATTATACGGAAACCGTTTCCGTTAAATAGAGCAGATTAGAGG
>JAJAZE010000352.1 GCA_026785925.1 Pyrinomonadaceae bacterium | reverse complement strand
GAGTTCGACGACCACCGCGCAAACTTCCGCCGCTATTTCGCGCCGAATCGCCTCCGCCACCCGTGCCGCGACTTTTTTCGGATGAACCGTAATCAGCAAACTGCGTCCAAGCTCGGTGATGAACTTTAACTCGCGTGAAGAGTTCGTTTCTTTCCTGACGGCAGAAAACGATTCGCGTTCGCTTTTGATTCGTTTCGGGGCTAACATCTTGGTTTTGAATGGTTGCTCGACAAACTCTTTTACAGATTTGTCATCTGAGAGGCTGGTTAAAAATTTTCGGAAATGGCAAAAGTTATAAAACTTCCAACTCAATTAAAAAAGATTTTTAACATTTTGTCAATGGTTTTAACATTTATTTTAACCGCCGTATTTGACAGATTCCCAATTCTGAACAAAAATCGGATGATTATATGAAGCACAATTTCATTCAATTAAAAGCGTCTTTAATCTGCCTCGTTTTACTCGCTTTAGCATTTATGGCGGCGGCGGACGGGCGGGCGCAGGAAGTCGTTGATAAAACCGTCGCCACGATCAGCGACGGCGCGGGCGACCCGGAACTCATTACTTATTCGGATTTGCTCTGGTCACTCGCTTTGCAGCCGGACGCGCCGCTTAATCCGCCGACTTCGGAAGATTTAAATCGCGCTTTGCAGTTGCTTATCAATCAGCGTTTATTCGCTTTGGAAGCGGAAAGAGTTCCGCGCAGCGCGGCGACGCAAGGTGAGATTGATGCGGAAATCAAGCGCGTTTTAGCGCGTTTTACGTCAACCGCCGAGTTTGAAAAGCGTCTCCGAATGGTCGGTTTCGATTCGGTGAAGGATGAAAATTTCGAACGAATGATGGCACAGCGCGTTTCGATTGAAAAATATCTGGAATTTCGTTTTCGCTCGTTCGTCGTCATCACGCCGCTCGACGAAGAAAAGTATTACCGCGAAGTTTTTACGCCCGACTTTCGCCGCCGCAACCCCGGACTTTTAATGCCGCCGCTCGACGAAATACGACCGAAATTAAACAAACTTTTGACCGAACAAAAAGTCGAAAGCGACATCGAAAGATTTCTGGATTTCTCCAAAAGGCGGAGCGAGATTATTGTTTTAAGCGAAGTATAGAAAGTGAAAAGGTGAATAAGTTGCGTGTAGCTTTTCACCCTTTCAGCTATACCCTTTTTCACTTTGTTATTCGTTTTCCAAAATCTTCTTCGCCTCCAAAAGACTCTGCCGTTGAGCTTCGCTGATTTTCGGATACTGCAAATCGAGCGATTCCATTTTTTTGATAATAATCCCTGAAATCGCTGTGCGCGTGAACCATTTGTTGTCTGCCGGAATGACATACCAAGGCGCGTTTTTTGTGCTGGTGTTTTGCAGCGCGTCGGTGTAAGCCTGCATATAATCGTCCCAGAAAGCGCGTTCCTTTGCATCGGTGGCGGAAAATTTCCAATTCTTTTCCGGCGTTTCGATTCTGGCTAAAAAGCGGTTTTTCTGTTCTTCTTTGGAAACGTGGAGAAAAAATTTCAAAACGTGTGTGCCGTTTTCCGATAAATAATTCTCGAAATTACGAATCTGCTCAAAGCGTTTTTTCCAAATGTTCGGGTCGCTTTCCAACTTTTCGGGCATTTGCTGAAACTGCAGAATTTCGGGATGAACGCGCACGATTAAAACTTCTTCGTAATAAGAACGATTAAAGATTCCGATGCGCCCGCGTTCGGGATTTTTCTTCATCGAACGCCACAAATAATCGTGGTCGAGTTCTTCGGGCGAAGGCTGTTTGAACGAAGTCACCTCGCAGCCCTGCGGATTCAAACCCGACATAACGTGCTTGATCGCGCCGTCTTTGCCCGCCGCGTCCATCGCCTGAAAAATTATCAGCAGCGCGTGATTATTCTGCGCGTAAAGCACATCCTGCAATTCCGCGAGCCGTTCGACGTTTTTCTTCAAATCTTCGACGGCTTGTTTTTTATCGGTATAATCGCCCGTAAAGTCGGTCGGGTGATTTTCCAAATTGAGCTTTTTGCCTTCCGGCACAAGAAATTTTTCGATGTTCATAATGTTATGGGATGTAAGGATGAGGGATGAGTAAGAACTTTCGTGTATTTGCTTTTGTTCTTATTTTTTATCCTTTATCCTTTCTAAACCGCCACCGGCGCGGCAATTTTGCTCCAGGATTGATAATTTTGCAGATTTAGATTTTCATACTTAAATTTTAGCAAACCTTCTAAGCCCTTCAGATTTTCCGCGTCCTTAAATTCCAGTTTCGGCAGCTCCAACGGGTCACGTTTTAGCAGTTTCTCGACCTGTTCGAGATGATTTGAGTAAATGTGCAAATCATTAAAAGTATGAACAAATTCGCCGACTTCCAAATCGCAGACGTGCGCGACTAAATGCGTCAGCAGCGCGTAAGAACTGATGTTGAACGGAACGCCGAGAAAGGCATCCGCGCTGCGCTGAAACAATTGACAGTTTAGAATTTTTCCGGCTTCGACCTTAAACGCAAAAAGCGTGTGGCAAGGCGGAAGCTCGACTTGCGCGGCGTTTTTCGCATCCCAGCCCGAAACGATCAGACGGCGCGAACTCGGATTCGTTTGAATTTCATTAATCAGCCACGCAATCTGGTCGAAACCGTTTTGTTCGGGATAATCGCCGCCGAAATTTCTCCACAGATAACCGTAGATCGGACCTAAATCTCCTGTTTCGCGTCCGAATTTCTTGGTGTGCGCCGCGTCCGCCCATTCCGCCCAAATATCCACGCCTTTTTTACGCAGGTTTTTCTCGTTCGTGTCGCCGCTCAGAAACCAGAAAAGCTCTTCGGCAACCCAGCGAAACGGAACTTTTTTTGTCGTCACAATCGGAAACCCGCGCCGCAAATCGAATCTGGTTTGATAACCGAAAACCGAAATCGTGCCGACTCCGGTGCGGTCTTCGTGGCGCGTGCCGTTTTCTAAAATGTGCTTTAATAAGTCGTGGTATTGTTTCATCGCAATTTTACTGAAAGTTTAACCGCAAATTTGTCGAATGCAAACCTGAAAAGTTACTATAAATGATTGAATTTTGCCGAACCTAAAATGTATGTCGAACAATTTGGAAGTCAGTTTCAACTCACCGCAGTGCGGTTGGATGTCAATCGGTTTTGCCGATGCGAAAAGCGAATTTCACACAACGACGGCGCACGCGCCGCACGAACGGGCGTTGCCGGAACTGCTGGAAATTTTAACGCGACTGCTGACTGAAAATTCGGCGGCGCAGGAGTTTGCGCTCAAATGGAACCGCAACCCCGAAGAATTCGATTTTCGATTTGTGCGCGGCGATCAAAATACACTTTTGGAGATTTATCAATATCCGAGCGATGCGCGTTCGGATGCGGAACGCAAAAAGGTCTTCGCGCACTTCGGCGAGACGGCGGAGATGTGCGGCGCGTTTTACGAAACTTTCGCGCAGCTTTACGAAGATAAGGATACG
>JAJAZE010000351.1 GCA_026785925.1 Pyrinomonadaceae bacterium | reverse complement strand
TCCCAAACTCGTTCACGCCGAAGCCGTTAAATTGAGCGAGCGTGAAGCGAACGCGATTTTCCGGCGATTGTCGCCGATGCCGACCGCTGAGTTTAATAAATCAGACTTTCAAATCCGAGCCGACAGCCCGCCGCCGCCGAAAACCGGAAAAGTCATCCCGATTAAATTCCCCGATAATGAAAACCGAATTTCGCCGGACGGCGGCACGGAGAATTCTTCCGTGTTGGAAGTCGTCAGATTTTCGCCGTCCGGGAAAGTTGCGTTCGCACCGGATTTGAGCGTCACTTTTTCACAGCCGATGATCGCGGTCAGTTCACTGAAAGAGCGGAAAAACGACGATGTGCCGGTTAAACTGTCGCCGAACGTGAAGGGCAGATGGCGTTGGCTGGGAACGAAGACTTTGATTTTTGATGCCGAAACCCGCTTTCCGATGGCGACCACATTTACGACAGTTATTTCCGCCGGAACAAAATCGGCGACCGGCGGCAGTTTGGTAAAGGAAATTTCCTGGACTTTTTCGACACCGCCGCCGAAGGTCGAGAGCTTTACGCCATCGAATAAAACGGTTAAAAACGACGCGCTGCTGCTCGCCGTTTTCGATCAGGAAATTAACGCCGGAGACGTTTTGGCGAAAACGACCGCTTTTTCTTTCAATCGTAAAATCTCTCTGCGTTTAGCCAAAAACGAAGAAATCGCGTCCGATGAAGAAATTGTCGAAGCGACAAAAAATCTGCTTCCAAATCGCTGGATCGCTTTCCACGCCGTTGATCCGCTGCCGCCGGACGCACTGGTGGTCATCAATTTTAACGCCGGAACGCCATCCGCCGAAGGCAGTTTGACGACCGCCGAAGCGCAGTTTTTCGCCTTCAAAACTTTCGGGACGCTGAAGTTCGAGAAATCCTACTGCGGTTACAGCGAAGATGAAAAGAATTGCCGATCTTTTCAGGATTGGAAAATCGTCTTTAACAATTCGCTCGACGAAAAAGCATTCGATAAGTCGCAGGTTAAAATCGAACCCGACATCGCCAACGCCGACATTTCGGCGGCGGGCGATTCAATTGAGATCAGCGGTTTAAAAGATACGCGCCGAAATTACAAAGTAACCGTCGCCGGTTCGCTGAAAGACGAATTCGGAAACAACTTGGGAAAAGATATTTCGGCAGTTTTTAGAATCGGAGCCGACGATGCGGAATTGAGCGGTTCAGGCGGCGAATTTATCACGCTCGACCCGAACGGCAACCCGGAATTTTCCGTTTATTCGATTAACTATCCGAACCTGAACGTCAAATTATACGCGGTTAAAACCGCAGATTACGGGACATTTCAGACGCTTCGACGGTCGAATGAAAATGCCGTTCCGGTGATCGGGAAACTGCTTTATGAAAAGTCCGTCAAAATCAAATCCGCGCCGGATGCGGCGACGAACACGACGATTGACCTCAGTCCAGCTTTGAAAAAAGGAATCGGACAGGCGATTTTAGTCGTCGAATCGCCGAATAAAGTGGCTGCGCCGGTTGTCAAATGGCTCCAAAAAACCAATATCGGCGTGGATGCTTTCGCCGATTACGAAAAGTTAATCGTTTTCACGAGCGATTTGAAAAGCGGAAAACCGCTGCCGGACGCGCAGCTTTCCTTATCGAACGGCGCGTCCGGCGCGTCCGACCAAAACGGACTCGCTCGAATAAATTTGCCGTTGGTCGCCGAAGACAAAGGTGATTGGCTGGTCGCTTCGCACGATTCCGACTCGGCGATTTTGTTCGCCGACGACGATGGAGACGGCGCGAATGATTGGTCGAACGCGGCGGCAAAAGACGATTTGCGCTGGTTCGTTTTCAACGACCGCAATTTGTATCGTCCGGGCGAGACGGTTTCCGTGAAAGGTTACATTCGCAAAATCACCGGCGGAATCACGAGTGATGTCGGCGAATTAGCTGATGCGGCGCGCGATTTGAGTTACGTTCTGAAAGATTCCCGCGGCAGTGAAACAGCCAAAGGAACGGCGCAAATCAACGCTTTCGGGGCGTTTGATTTGAAATTATCGCTGCCGAAAAATACCAATCTCGGAGGTCAAAGGCTCGAACTGAAAACGGAAAGCGCACTGGAAAGCAAGCAATTTACACATTATTTTCAAGTGCAGGAATTTCGGCGACCGGAGTTTGAAGTAACGACGACGGTCGAAAATGCCGCGCCGTTTTACATCGGCGAGACGGCGCACCTAAAAACCGAAGCGAAGTATTATTCGGGCGGTTTTTTATCGAACGCCGCCGCCGTTTGGAATATCACCGCCGAACCGACCAATTATACGCCGCCGAATCGGGAAGATTACACTTTCGGGAAATTCGTTCCGTGGTGGCGGTCTTCGCCCGCCGACCGCGACGCTGTGACCACGAAGAAGTTTTCAGGAACGACCGGCGCGGACGGAGCGCACCGCATCGCGCTCGATTTTACGGCGGCAAATCCGGCGCGACCTTTCACCGTCAAAGCCGAAGCGAAAGTGCAGGACGTGAACCGGCAGACCTTCGCCGCTGCGACCAATCTGCTCGTTCACTCGTCGGAGCTTTACGTCGGCATCCGCACGCCGAAAACATTCATTCGTCAAGACGAAAAATTTGCCGTCGAGACGCTGACGACCGATGTTGACGGTAAAGCCGTCGCCGACGCGCCGGTTTCGATTGTCGCCGAACTCCAAGACTGGCGGAAAATCGAAGGCGAATGGCGGCAAATCACGATTGACCGGCAGACCTGTCAGATAAAATCCGGCGACGCGCCCGTTTCGTGTGAAGTATTCGCCAAACAGGGCGGAATTTTTGCGATCACGGCGAATGTCGAAGACCGGCGCGGGCGGCGCAGCGAAAGCGAGTTGACGGTTTGGGCGGCGGGCGGCAATAGCGAACCGACGCGCGAAATCGAAAGGGAAGAGGTGATTTTAATCCCCGACAAAAAAGCATACGCGCCGCACGAAACGGCGGAAATTCTGGTTAATTCGCCGTTCACACCCGCCGAAGGCGTTCTGACTCTGCGGCGCGGCGGCATTGTCAAAGCCGAACGCTTTACGATGAACGAAGCCTCGACGATTTTGCAAATTCCGATTGAAGAAGGCTTTTTGCCGAACATTCACGTTCAGGTTGATCTGGTCGGCACGTCGCCGCGCGTCGTCTACGAAGACGAACGCGACGCGAAACTGCCGAAGCGTCCGGCGTTTGCCGGCGGCGAACTAAATCTCGACGTTTCGACAGCGACGCGCCAACTAAACGTGGCGGCGCAGCCGACGATCAAAACGCTCGAACCCGGCGGCGCGACGCAAATCAACATTGCCGTCAAAGATTGGCGCGGCATACCGGCGGCAAACGCCGAAGTCGCCGTCGTCGCCGTTGACGAAAGCGTTCTCGCGCTGACTAATTACAAAATCGCCGATCCGCTCGCCGTCTTTTATCAAAAAATCGAAGCCGAGACGATTGATTATCATTCGCGGGAAAACATTCAGCTTTCATATCCAGCCGATATTGGAATTGGCAACGGTTATGGAAGCGGAAACGGTTATGGAAATGGTTCAGGTTCTCCGAAACCACCACAGTATTTAATGAGTCTGCCGTTTCGCGTAATTACGGAGACGACCGGAAAACGAAAACTTCCGATTGCCGCCGATTTATCGGATCAAATCAGGTTGCGCTCGAATTTCGACGCGCTGGCGATCTTTGCGCCTTCGGTCAAAACCGACGGCGGCGGCAATGCCGTCGTCAATCTCAAATTACCCGATAATCTGACTCGTTACCGCATCACGGCGACGGCGGCGACGAAAGCCGGACAATTCGGCAGCGGCGAATCGAATATCACGGCGCGGCAGTCTTTGATGGTGCGCCCGTCCGCGCCGCGTTTTATGAACTTCGGCGACCGCATCGAACTGCCGGTGGTGCTGCAAAATCAGACGAATGAAGCGATGACGGTCGAGGTTGCCGTTCGTGCCGCGAACGCGCATTTGACCGCCGGAAACGGCAGAAAAATTACGATTGCGGCGAATGACCGGGCGGAAATTCGTTTTCCGGTCGCCGCCGATAAAGCGGGAACGGCGCGGTTTCAAATCGGCGCGGTCGCCGGAGAATACGCGGACGCGGCGGAATTTGAGTTTCCCGTTCACACGCCGGCGACGAGCGAAGCGGTTGCCGTCTACGGCACGACCGACGGCAGCGGCGCGATTGTTCAGCCAATCGAAACGCCGAAAGATGTCTATGCGGAGTTCGGCGGTTTGGAAATTTCGACGAGTTCGACGCAGTTGCAGGAGTTGACCGACGCTTTTATTTACCTGCAAAATTATCCGTTTGAATGCACCGAACAGATTTCTTCGAGGATTTTATCGGTCGCCGCGCTGCGCGATGTTTTAAACGCCTTCGATGCCGCCGGTTTGCCGCCGAAAAACGTCATCGAAGCGAAGATGAAATCCGACATCGAACGGCTTGTCAAACTTCAGCACGGCGACGGCGGCTTTAGTTTCTGGCGCGGCGATGATGAAGGATTGCCGTATGTTTCGGTTCACGCCGCGCACGCGCTCGCCCGCGCTCAGGCGAACGGCGACGACGTGCCGACTGTAACCATCGCCAAATCACTCGTTTATCTGAAAAATATCGAGGCGAAATATCCCGATTTTTACAGCCGGAAGGCGCGTTGGGCGATTTCCGCTTACGCCCTGTCGGTGCGGTCTCTGCTCGGCGATAAAGATTACGGCAAAGCCCGAAAACTTTTGCAGGAAGCGACGCTCGAAAATCTTTCGCTCGAAGCGGACGGCTGGCTTTTGTCGGTTTTGGCGGAAGATGTAAATTCGTCGGCACAAGTCGAATCTATCAAACGGCATCTGCTAAATCGCGCGACGGAAACGGCGGGCGCGGCGCATTTTACGACCGATTACGAAGACGGCGAATACGTTTTGCTGAGTTCCGAGAGACGTGCCGACGGCGTAATTCTCGAATCACTGCTCAAAGCCGATCCGAAAAACGATTTGATTCCGAAAATCGTGCGCGGTCTGCTCGCCGGTAAAACCAGCGGTCGCTGGTCGAATACGCAGGAAAATGCTTTTATTCTGCTGGCACTCGACCGTTATTTTCAAGTTTACGAAAGCGTCGCGCCCGATTTCGTCACGCGAATCTGGCTCGGCAAGGCTTTGGCGGGCAAAAGCGTATTCGCCGGGCGTTCAGTAGATTCCACTTCGATCAACGTGCCGATGAATTATTTGCAGTCGCAGCCGAATTCAAATTTGATTTTGGACAAAACCGGCGGCGGGCGGCTTTATTACCGAATCGGATTAAATTACGCGCCGAAAAATTTAAGGCTTGAGTCAGCCGACGACGGCTTGGCGGTTACGCGAACTTACGAGGCGATTGACGCGCCCGCTGATGTCCGGCAAAACGCCGACCGAAGCTGGACTTTTAAATCCGGCGCACGGATTCGCGTCAGAATTCAGATGGTCGCGCCGACCCGCCGCTATCACGTCGCGCTCGTTGACCGTCTGCCCGCCGGACTGGAAATCATCAATTCCGAACTGGCGAATTACGAAACTTCGCCGAAAGATAAAATTGACGATTTGCCGAATAACGCCGATTATTACTTCAGAAACCGCCGCTGGTTTGAACAGCAAAACCTGCGCGACGACCGCGCCGAAGCGTTCACGACGCTTTTGCCGGCGGGCGTGTGGAATTATTCTTACCTGGCGCGGGCGACGACTCCGGGAAGTTTTATCGTGCCGCCCGCCAAAGCCGAAGAGATGTATTCGCCGGAAACTTTCGGACGCACGAAAACGGATTTCGTAGTCGTCGAATAAAATACTTCGATGGTGTCGAAAAAAGTTTTAGAAGCTATCTCAAAAATACAAAAATCGCTTCTAGTTCTAAAATTTCCAAGTCCCGCCTTTGCCGCCCGTCCGCGTCGAAGAAACTTTGTCAGGCGGAGAAATCGAGCAGTATCACTTAAATTTCAGAAGGCGCAAGCTGTTTAGAATAACCAGAACCGTTACGCCGACATCGGCGAAAATCGCCATTGCCAGACTGCTCACGCCGAGAATTGCCAGCACGATAAAAACTAGTTTGGTGGCGATTGCCGCCGCCGTATTGATTTTAATGGTGGAGATCGCCCGTCTGCCGAGCCGGACGAGATACGGAATCAACTCCAGACGGTCGTTGAGAATTGCAATCGAAGCCGCTTCAATCGCCGTATCCGAGCCAGCCGCGCCCATCGCAATCCCGACTGACGATAAAGCCAACGCGGGCGCGTCGTTCACGCCGTCGCCGACCATCGCCGTCGCGCCGTATTTCTGAAGGAGTTCCCGAATCGCGTCGGCTTTGTCTTCGGGCAGCATTTCGGCTTTGACTTCGGTAATGCCGACTTCCTTGGCGACCAGCATTGCCGGAGCGTGATTGTCGCCCGTTATCATCACGATTTCCACGTCGAGTTCGCGGAGTTCGGCGACCGCCTGTTTGCTTTCGATTTTGATTTCGTCCGTCAGCGCGATGACACCTTCGACCGTTTTGTTACTGCTGATGACGATGGAAGTTTTGCCTTGCTTTTGCAGTTCTTGGACTTTGCGGACGATTTCATCCTGCACGTTGTGTTCTTCGGTGATAAACGGCAGTTTGCCGATGCAGTGATGCGAGTCGTAGCAAACGACGCAATCGGCTTTCGCTCCCTTGCCCATCACGGCTTGAAAGTTTTCGACCGCGTGAATCTCGATTCTTTCTTCATTCGCCGCCTGGACAATCGCCTGCGCGAGCGGATGTTCCGAGTAAGTTTCGATTCCGGCGGCACACGCCAGAAGGTGTTCACGAGTCGTTTCGCCGAACGCAATCACATCGGTGACTTTCGGTTTGCCGTAAGTCAAAGTTCGGGTTTTATCCATTGCGACGACTTTGATACGCCCGATGGCTTCGATATATTTGCCGCCTTTGACCAACGCGCCTTTCGCCGAAGCGTTGCCGATTGCCGCGTAAATCGAAATCGGCGTGGAAATGACCAGAGCGCACGGACACGCGATCACCAAAATCGTAATCGCCTGCTCAAACCAGGGGTCGAACGCCGCGCCGAAAACGAGCGTCGGAATTAAAACGAGCAAAGCGGCGATGACGATGATTGAAGGCGTGTAATATCCCGCAAATGTTTCAATGAATTTCTGTGTTTCGGCTTTTGTTTTCGTCGCGGCGAATGTTGTTTCGATGATTTTTGCTAAGGTTGTATCTTTTGCGGTTTTCGTCACTTCGGCTTCCAGATAGCCCTGCATATTGAGTGTCCCGGCGAAAATCGCATCGCCTTTGTGTTTGTCTTTCGGCAGCGGTTCGCCCGTAATCGTTGATTCGTCAACGCTTGATGCGCCGGTTAAAACTTCCGCGTCGAGCGCGATCATATCCGACGGTTTGATGATCAAAACGTCGCCGACTTTAATTTTTTCGAGCGGCAATTCACTTTCCTGTCCGTTCGTGTTTTTGATTTTCGCGGTTTTCGGCGTGCGGTCAACGAGTGCCTGTAACGCCGATTTGCTTGTCTGAATACCAAAGCTCTCTAATCGTTCGCCGAGTGAAAAAAGCACGATGACAACCGCCGCTTCTTCATATTCGCCCAAGTAGAACGCGCCGACGACGGCAATCGTCATTAAGAGATTGATGCTCCGAAAATTAAGTTTCGCTGAGGCTTTTAAGCCGTTCCAAAGCGTTCGCCAGCCGACTGCCAAAATTAACACGGCGAAAAACGGCAGAGCGAAGTCGCGCCGCAGCATATAATCTTCACCGAGCAGTGAAAGAAATTCAAAAACGGCGACCAGCGCAACGCTCGCAATCAGCCACAAAAACTTATGGTCTTGCCATAAACCGGATTTTACACGCTCGATTTTTACCGGATCATTTATATTTTCAATTTTGGTGTTTTTCAAGTTTTTACTTTTCAATTCTTTGTCAGATAGAGATTTTGAATAGGATTCGGCAAGCCGTCTTGTACTGAAATTTTTTCAATTCACATTTTATGACATTCGACCCGCCGCATTTCAATCAACCGTTTTCGTTGAACGCTCTAAAAATTAGATGTCCGCCAGACTTTAATAATTGCCGAAGATTTTTAAACGATGTGAGATCACAGCCCGCTGACGCGAAAATCAATGGTTTCAAATTTATTCAAAAACTTTTCACGCGGGAAAGTTGAACTGCTTACACTCGGAATTGGACTATCTTCGGCTTGGCGGTTATCTACTTGACACAAGGTTAAGTAGGATTAGGACTTACGCAAAAGTGTAAAAAGTAGATAATCAGGGCAGGTTGCTTTTAAGAAAACCAACGCGCCTGGATTATTGTCAATACTTGTTGAGCAGTCAGATAAATTATACATTAACTAATTTTGCCGACCACAGTTGGCATTTCACCCACGACCAACTCAACCGGTTTTTACGCGATG
>JAJAZE010000350.1 GCA_026785925.1 Pyrinomonadaceae bacterium | reverse complement strand
GCCATTGAGCATCGCTTCGGTGCGAAAAAATACTCGCTGCGATGAAAGCTCAAAGCCGTCGCCAGGCTTTTTCGCGCTCACGCGCTCAAGGCAACCGGGACGGATTGCGCTCCAGTCACTTGCGTAACATCAGATTGTAAGATAATTCTGGTTTTTCTTTCGTCGAGTTTCGTGTTTTTCGCGGCTGCAAATTCTTTTATTTCGCTAATCGAAGATGCGGAACGTCAATGTTAGAAGGCGGCGGAATAATTTGACGCGGAATAATTTTTTCAAAGCGCGATGTATCGGTAATCAGTCGCTCGACTTCGGCAACCGGAACAGGGCGCGAGAAAAGATAGCCTTGCCCGTATTCGCAGCCCAAAATGCGGAGTTGGTGGAGTTGGTGAATTGTTTCGATGCCTTCAGCGATCACGTTCAACCGCAGAGTTTTGGCGAGCGCAACAATCGTGCGGACGATTTCGCCGTTCTCCGAACCGTCTTCCATTGAACTGACAAATGAACGGTCGACCTTTAAAGTGTTGATCGGGAAACGGTGCAGATAACTCAGAGAAGAATAACCCGTGCCGAAATCGTCAATCGAAAGTTGAATGCCGAGATCGCGGATTTGTTTCATCATCCGAATCACGCTTTCGGCGTTTTCCATCACCGCGCTTTCCGTCAATTCGAGTTTCAAACAAGCCGGATTTATTTCCGTTTCCACTAAAATCTTTCTTATCTGCTCGACCAAATCTTTTTGCGCGAAATGTTTGCCCGACAGATTAACGCTGACGACGAGGTTTTTATTCGCCGGAGATTTGCGCTGCCATTCGACTATCTGAGCGCACGAAGTTCGCAAAATCCAGAGCGTCATCGGAATAATCAAGCCGGTTTCTTCGCTGACCGGAATAAATTCGTTCGGCGGAACCAGCCCGCGCGTCGGATGATTCCAGCGCACCAGCGACTCGAAGCCGAAAATTTTCATCGTGTTCAAATCAATAATCGGCTGATAATACATACACAACTCGCCGCGTTCGACGGCTTGGCGCAGATCGGTTTCAAGCTGAAGCAGAGTAACGGCGCGCGTGTGCATTTTCTGGTCAAAGACAACGTGGTCTTTTTTCTCGTCCTTGGCGTGATACATCGCAATGTCGGCATCGCGCAGAATGTCTTCGGCAGCTTCGTATTCCGCGCCGCCGAGCGCGATTCCGATACTGAAACTCGTAAAAATCTGTCTGCCGCTCAAGCTAAACGGCGCAGAAATTTTATGCTTGATGAGTTCGGCAAACTGCACCGCATCTTCGATACCTTTGACGTTGTTGAGAATAAATGCGAATTCGTCGCCGCTGAAACGCGCCACCAAATCTTTTTCACGAACGCTCGTGGCGAGTCGTTTGGCGACGTGCAGAATCAAACGGTCGCCCATCGAATGTCCGAGGCTGTCGTTGATAGTTTTAAAACGGTTGATGTCGAGAAACAGAACGGCGAATTTATGTTCGGGATTGTGCCTGCTTTTTTCGACCGCGAACTTGAGCGTTTCCATAAACAGATTGCGGTTCGGCAAATCGGTCAGCGCGTCGTGAAAGGCGGCGTGACGAAATTTTTCCTTGCTTTCTCTCAACGCCTGACCGATGCGGTCTTGCTCGGCGATATGATGCTGGAGTTCATCAATATGACGTTCGGCTTGCTCGGCTCTTTCCCGCTCGGATTGTTCGGCTTTGGCGGCGGTTTTCCTAATATCGTTGACATATCGTCGGTAAGTTAAATAAACAACCGAACTAATCAGTAAGGCGACAAAAATCAAAAATAAATCAACCTGGTCAATCGCCTTGACAGCCAAACCTGCCATAAATGCTCCGGCGATATACATCACCAGCGCGTTCAAACAATAATCATTCCAAACCTGCCAGACCGTTTGGTCGGTCCTAATCGCCATAAACACGGCGACCAGCAGCGAGTTGACGGCAAACTGGGCAAGCACCATCGTCGTGAGCAGCCCGACAAAAACCGTGTTACTTCCTTCGCCGATGATTGTTGCGGGCGAATCGAAAATCAGATTGATCGTCAACACCGAAGCAAAGGTCGAGATAAGGGCAATCGTTAAATTTAAGGCGACGGTTTTGCCTTTTAAGCGGATACCTTCGCGCCGCAGACTCAACGAAGAGTAAATTGATTCAAACGCCGCGAGCAAAACGGCAACTTCGCCGCCGTAAGCTAAAAATGAAAAAAACACGAGCGTCTCGGAAACGGTGATGTGAATTTTGGTATGCGGCAGTTGGATTTTTAGATAAGAACTGAAAAAGATAGTCACCACTGCCAGCACGAGCAAAGTTACGCTGACCTTTTCAATCGGAAAGTTGTAGACGGACAGAGCGAAAGCCGCCACACCGAGCGGCATTAAGGCGGTCGAGAAAATATTTAGATTTCTTTCTTTGTTTTCCACAATCGTCTTGGAAGTCGAGCGATAAAAAGCAGGTTTTTGGAAAGATATAGGAGTTTACCGAAGGCGTTGGTGCAGAAGGCTTTTGCCAACTTTTTTATTATACGTTTAATTTGGTTTAACTTTCAAGAAAAATCTTTCGTTTGCAAATAAAAAACCGTCGAAACGAATTCGTCTCAACGGTTTTGAACCGTTCTCTAAGCTCGACTTTATCCATTTTAAGAAACGAAGCATAAAGTATCTGTCAGACATTCCAGATATGAGCGCGGTATTTTTATCATCTCGACCTCCGCGCCCGATGTTTGAAAACTCTGCCATTCCCATATTTGCTGCCTGACGCTTCCTATCGCGTCTGAAAACGTCGCTACCGGTTTTTCATACCACGCGGCTTGCCGCTTTTTTAATTTTCCCGCCTCCTCCAACTCTTGAGCGAGCATCGCCGCCATCGAAAATACTCCGAATAAGCACGGCGTGGTTCGCTCCATCGCTTTCGCTGACCATTGCCGATTTGTTTCCACTCCCAAATGCCG
Organism: Pyrinomonadaceae bacterium; assembly: GCA_026785925.1. Classification (GTDB taxonomy): domain Bacteria; phylum Acidobacteriota; class Blastocatellia; order Pyrinomonadales; family Pyrinomonadaceae. The sequence continues at coordinate 2,914 of JAJAZE010000350.1, read as the reverse complement.
CCTTGCTTCCGAGAAGGTTACTTCCACCTGCCATCTTTTGACAAACCATTCGATGATCCGCCGCCGCGACGCTTCCCGATTCGTGCAAAGTATCGCCTGCGTTTCAAATTTGCCGAGCGGATCACGGATAATCACCCACCTCACGGGAACGGCTTCCTTTCCGCTGTGATACCACACGCATTTGCCGCTGACAATCTCAATCGGGCGATTCTTTTCTCCATACCAGTTTTTCATTACCAGCCGCCGCCATTTCGTCTTCGGGTTGGCAATCACCGCTTGAAGAGTCGGAAGCCGCACTCCCTTTTTGCGCGTCCTTCCGAGTTGTCCCGGTTTTCGCGCCGCCGCTTTTTTATAAAGTGCCGCATCCAACCGCAAGCGCGTCACCACCGTTACTTTTTCCCTGACCGCCGCCAGCAGATCAAGTGCGGCAAAACTACTGTCGCCAACCAACACCAAATCAAAATCCGGCAGCCACCGCTTGATCAGCAAAATCGCCCGACTCGCCCGCTCGGTCAACTTCAGATGCCGCCGTCCGCGCTCTTCATCATATCTTTCGGACGGACACAAAATCGTCAAAAACGGTAATGCCCACACCCTTTTGGCAAATCCCACGTCGGTCAAAAGCATAAACGAGAGCCACCGCAAGCCACTGGTTTTCACGAAAAACGATTTGCTCGATCTAACTGCGTCGCGGTAAATCCCACGCGCTTTGATCTGCTTGCCCCACCGTCGTTCAATCGTATCGTCAAAGCCGATGATCAACTCGCCGCCGGTGAAAAAAGTCTTAATCAGCAGATTCAGCAAAATGCGGGAAGCCGCCAAACAACTCCACTCGGCGCGGCTCAAAACGCGATGATAGTTCTGAAAATGCCTCTCACCGGCAAGTCCCATCACGCGCAAAGCATTAGCGACGGTGCGCGTGTGCGGCGAAAGAATCGCTCCGGTCAGCAAAATCTTGACGTGATTAAAAACCGGCTTGGAAAAAAGCGGAGCAAATGCTGTAACAAAATTCATCAGTTGGCAGGGCATAGTTAAGTTCCTTATTTCTTGGTCGAAATAGATAAAAACTTACCTGCTCTGCGTTCTGTTTTCAAATATTAAAATGGATAAAGTCGAGCTTAGAAGCTGTTTGAAAAGTCCGACAAAATTCAGTTTGTCGCTCGCCGATTGCCGCCAGGCTCAATGTTTTTACGGCAATCGCTTTTAATGAAGAGCGACAAACTAAAGTTTGTCGGACTTTCTTTTGAGTTTCCAAACAGCTTCTAAGAAAATGTGCCAATTGATAATGAATTGGGTCGCCCATCACCATCGGCGACGAACTGCCGAAAACATTGTCGCTAATCATCAGCCCGTCGCTGATGAGTAAGCCATCGCTAATCATCAAGCCGTCGCCGAAAACGGTTCGGTCGGTTTGCGCGAAGTTGCCGTCATACAGGCTGAGGGACTGCGTGAACGCGCTGCCTTCTTTTAACTGCGCTCTCGAACTGATGTTCAAATTAGCAATCGAGTCGCTTATCATTAACCCGTCGCTTATCATTAAGCCGTCGCTTATCATCAAACCGTCACTTATCATTAGCCCATCGCTAATCATCAGCCCCTGACCATATATTTTTTGATATTCGGTGATTAGGTTCGTTCCCGTGAGCAATCCGAAATTGCGGGTAATTCCGCCGCTGACCGCTTAACAATTGGCAAGACTTGTGCCGTTGGCAGAAATATGATGTCGTTCAATAAATACAGGTGCTTTGATAAAATAGAGGGTCGAAAGCGGAAATATCATTTACTCAATTATCAGTCAGGATGATTGAGTATTTTTGCATTTTGACCGAAAGAAAAGACGAGCGGAAAATCATTCCCGTTCGTCTCTTTTTATCAGTTTAATTTTGGAGTTATTTCGTGATGCCGACCTGCGCGAGCGCGTAAGCATAATCGAAAGCGACTTCTTTCAGTTTGTCATAGCGTCCTGACGAACCGCCGTGACCCGCGCCCATATTGGTCTTCAGCAAAATAACGCCGTCGCCGGTTTTCATCTGCCGAATTTTCGCCGCCAGTTTCGCGCCTTCCCAATACGGAACCTGCGAATCGTTCAGAGAAGTTTCGATGAGCATATTCGGATACGCCTGCGCTTTCACATTGTCATACGGCGAATATTTAATCATACAATCGAACGCTTCCTTTTCATTCGGATTGCCCCATTCGATATATTCGCCGGTCGTCAAAGGCAGCGTCGCATCGAGCATCGTGTTCATCACGTCCACGAACGGAACCTGCGCGATTGCCGCTTTAAACAGATCAGGACGCATATTGACGACCGCGCCCATCAACAGTCCGCCCGCCGAACCGCCCTGAATCACTAATCTATCGGACGACGTGTATTTGTTTTTGATGAGCCATTCCGAAGCGTCAACAAAATCGTTAAACGTATTTTGTTTTTTGAACATTCGCCCGTCCTGCCGCCACTTTTCGCCGAGTTCCGCGCCGCCGCGAATGTGTGCGATGCCGTAAATCATTCCGCGATCTACTAAACTCAAACGCGCCGTCGAGAAATTCGGATCAATCGAAATGCCGTAAGAACCGTAGGCGTAAAGCAGCATCGGTGATTTGCCGTCGAGTTTCGTCCCGCGTTTCATCACGATGGACACGGGAACTTTCACGCCGTCGCGCACGGTCGTCCAAATGCGCGTTGTTTCATATTTTGATTTATCGTAACCGCTCGGAATTTCCTGCTGTTTCAGAAGCTCGCTTTTCGCCGTTTTGAAATTGTATTCATAAGTCGAGTTCGGCGTAATCATCGAAGCGTAGCTGTAGCGAATCACCGGTGTCTCGAATTCGGCGTTCGTTCCCATTCCAATCGTATAAACCGATTCGGGCGTGGCGATGCGCGTCGCCGAGCGCGGGATATTGAGTTTAGTTG
>JAJAZE010000349.1 GCA_026785925.1 Pyrinomonadaceae bacterium | reverse complement strand
GCATTTTGCTTTTCGTTCAGAGTCTACGCTTGAGCGTGTCTTCCGCCAGCGAAGCGCGGCGAAAACGCAAAGTGCGTTCCGCGTTTGGACTCTGAACGAAAGCAAAATACCTTGAAACTTTTGCTTACCTGCTTACTAATGAAGTCTGATTTAATACGTTGCAAGATTTCAAAGAATTCGCCGGTATTTCAATTATTTTTGCTTTCGGGCTACGCCTTCAACTCGCTTTTTCAATTCTTTGATTTCTTCTTTCAGTCGCACAATGCCTTTGACGTGCGCGTTCTGGCGTTTGTATTCGTCGAGCGGCTGCACCGGCGTTCCCAACCAAACGCCGGCACGGACGATTTTTCTGGGCAGAACTCCGGCTTGCGAGCCGATGACCGCGCCGCTTTTGACGGTCGCGTGGTCGCCAATTCCGACTTGTCCGCCGATGACGCAATCGTCTTCGATGACGGTCGAGCCGGAAATTCCGGTTTGCGCGGCGATAATTACACGCTTGCCGATTTGGACGTTGTGCGCGATCTGCACCTGATTATCAATTTTCGTTCCCGTGCCGATCCGCGTTGCGCCGAGCGAGCCGCGATCAACGCAGCTATTCGCGCCGATTTCCACGTCGTCCTCGATTGTAACCGTGCCGATTTGCGGAAATTTAACGTAACCGTGTTCGCCGTCGCGCACGAAACCGAAACCGTCCGCGCCGATAACGGTTCCGGCGTGGAGTTTAACGCGGTCGCCGATGGAGATATTTTCATATAACACCGCGTTCGGGTAAATCCAACAGTCGGCTCCGATATTCACGCGGTCAGCTATTTTCACGCCGTCAAAAACTTGCGTTCCGTCGCCGATCACCGAGTTTGCGCCGATGCCGACGAACGCGCCGACGTAAACGCCTTGACCGATAACGGCGGATTCGTGGATTTGCGCGGTCGGGTGAACGCCGGATTTTTTTGCGGTTTGATGTAAAACTTCGGCGAGTTTGGCAAAAGCAAGTTTCGGAGCTTTGACTTCAATGTATGAACAGGGAAGTTTTGCGTCGAAGTTTTCGGGAACGAGCAAACACGAAGCGTCGGTTATTTGAAATGTTTCGGCTTTTTCGACGAATGAAATTTCATTTTCACGCGCCGTATCGAGCGCGCCGACGCGAAGAATTTCGATTCCGTCGTTCCCGCCGAAAAGTTTTCCGCCCGTCAGTTCGGCAATTTCTTTAATCTCCATTATGGCTTTCGGTTTCCGTAACCGTTTTTTGCAGAAAAATCATCAAACCTTCGATTTCAAAGTTGTGTTCGCGCTCCATTCTTTTAATAACGGGTGCGCTGTTGCTGTCGAGAAAGTGCAGGTCGGCGAGGTCAATCATCAGCTTTCTGCCGGTTTGCTCCTTGATTCCGAGCGCGATTTTCTCCAGCAAAACGGCATCTTCCCGATACATCGAACCGGCGACGCGCAGTATCGTCCTGCCGCGTTCTTCGTCTTCAATCTGCGTGATGTTGGTCGGCATAAAAACAAGTGAAGATAAGTGAGAGGTGAGAAGTAAAGACAATTGCAAGGCTATCTTTCACTTCTCACTTCTCACTTCTCACTTCTCACTTATTTTACTTCTCGTCTCGCGTCAATAAAAGATTTGACGCATAAAATAACGAATACCAAACAAATCACCGCCATCACCGCTTGCGTAATGACCGCCGCCGGACGTTCCGCCGTGCCAGCCAATAACGCCGGAATTTTGAAAAAGCTGCTGACTGTCGCCAGAAAACCGAGCAGCCCGACCACGACGGCGGCGTGCATCAGATGTCGGCGTAAATTTTCCCGGCTTCGCGCCAATGCGCCAAAGACGATTAAAAGAACGCCGAAGACCGCCGGAATCAGCGCGGTCGGGCTTGCGTTGTCGTTCAGCATTCCATAACCGTAACCGAACACGCCGAGCAGAATCAATAAAACTCCGCAAAATATAGAAGTTGAAGGCATAAAAAAATCTCCACAAAATTAATTTCCCGAAACTAAAAACTTAACAAAACTTCGCCGAAAAGTCGCATTCCCGACAAACTAAAATTTTTACTTCGGGATTTTATCGGCGAGTTTTTTCGCCAGAATTTTGTCGAGCTTTTCGAGATTGCTGACTTGCTGGGCGGCGGCGAGACGGTTTTTAAGCTCGATGTAGCACAAACCCATTCCGTAATAAGCGGCGGGGTTTTTATCGTCGAAGCCGGTCGAATTGCCGTATGGCGGCATCGCGTAATTGCAGCGATTCAGTTCGCGGTAATTGTCGCCGAGCGCGATTAAATAAATTGGATTCGTGTATTTGATCTTCGCTGCTTTTTGAATGAACGGCAGCGAGGTTTCAAAATCTTTTTTCTTCATATAAACGCTGCCGAGTTCGTAGTTGGCTTCCGCGTCGTCCGGCTTTAATTCGACGGCTTTTTGAAACGCGCCGACGGCTTCAGCAGGTTTATTCAAGTTCTGAAAACTTTTGCCGAGATAAAAATGCGCCCGCTGATTTTTAGCCTCATTCTTGATGACTTCCGCAAACTCCGCCGCCGCGTTTTCATACTTTTTAGAATTATAGAAATTCAATGCCGCGTCGTAATCGCCGGTTTTGATCGTTTGATTTTTCGGCTCGATGGTTTTTTCAGTTGTCGGCGAAGCAGTTGCCGCCGTCAGTGCCGGTTTGTTATTGCCGCCGGACGACGAAGGTTTTTGAAAACACGCGCCTGACATCGCTGTCAGAACAATCAGCAAAACAATTTTTATTTTATTCATTTCTTTTTTCTCTGACTTTAAATTGCTTCAATCGGCAAAACAAGTTTCGGCAAGCGTGACGAAATTCGAGTTTAACGTAAAACCGTATTCTTCGCCGTGCCATTTCCGCAGCGAGTTCGAGTGCGCTTCGTAATCGGCTTTCGTAAAATTCGGCTGAAGGTTCTTCCATTGAGCGCAGGCGCGAGCTTTGACGTGACCGCGCACGGATGACCGCAGACCGAAGGCTTTGGTGTAAATTGACGGATTCAACGCTTCGTTCAAATGATTCGAGACGAACGGTTTGAGCAGATTTTTCGGTAGATTGACGTTTTCGTTAAAGTTCCAAACGCCGTTTTCCAAAACAACCAGCGGTAATTTTAGCTCGTCACCGATGACAATCGCCCGCGTCAGATTTTGGTAAAATCTCAGTCCGGCGAAGTTGGCGGCTAAATCGGCGTTGGAATAAACGCCTGAAACGAGATTGCCGTAAAACGTCCGCTCCGACCTGCGTCCCCAATCGTTCGCTTTTTTTATCGCCGCTTCTTTCGATAAACCTTTTGCCAAACCGCGTTGGTAAATTCGCAGATAAGTGTAGCCTTGTTGAAAGATATGCGCGATTTTGTCCGTCCCGAACTGTGCGCCGTAAAGATTAACCGTTTCGCTGATCGTAAAATAATTACTCGGAAACGTCGCAAAGATTGACTCTTTTAAGTTTGTTTTATAACGCGCGGGCTGCGCCCTGAATTTGTGTGATTCCATCCAACTGCCCGCTGCCGTGAACGGCACGAATCCGTCGCCGAGCCGTTTAAAAACCTCACGCGCCACAGCTTCGTCCGAGCGCAAATAATTTAGTCTTCGCCGATTTTTCTCCGCCGATTCACAGTTTTTTGCCGTCTTGTTTTCCAGACATTCACGCCGCGCCGCGATTTCACGGTTGATTTTCTCAATCGCCTGAGCGACGTTTTCCCGAACGTATTCGGTAACTTCCGCTCCGATGTCGGCAAGCGGTTTTTCGGGTAGATTAAATTGATCGGTTTCAAAAGCGAACGCGGCTGACGGCGCAGTCAGCAGGGCGAGACAAAGAAAAATATGGATGAGTTTGTTCATTATGGCGGGTTTCTGGTTCCAGGTTCCAGGTTCTAGGCTGCAAATTCCAAATCTGCAAACTTGTAATCTAGTGCTGTGTTACCAAAGTTTTTGATAATTAAATTGCTATCTTCGTTCAGAGTCCAAACTTTAGTTTGTCTGCTCCGCCAGCGAAGCGCGGCGGAAACACGCTGAAGGCGTGGACTCTGAACGAAAACGAGAATTCCAAAAACTTTGGTTACAAAGCACTAGTATTTAATCTGAAACCTAGAACTAAAAACCAGAAACCAGAAACCTGGAACCAGAAACTACTTCTTCATAATCGGCAAAACTATCGCCGACAGATTTTTCCCGCCGTAATAAACTCTTTCGGTCGCTTTTTGGAAATCGCCTGCCGAGGCGAGCTTGTAATTCTCCATAAACTTTTGCGGATTACGCGCCACCAAAGGAAACCAGGTGCTTTGAATCTGCACCATCATTCGGTGTCCTTTTTTGAACGTGTGAATGATTCCGGGCATCGTGTAATTTATTTTCACCGCTTGATTCGGTGTCAGCGGTTCGGGTTTTTCAAACGAATTTCTAAACCGCGCCGGAAACGGTTCGCCGCGCAGAAGCATTTGATAACCGCCCGGCTCGAACACCGAGAACGCCGAATCTTGCGGCGGTTTGATGCGTTCCGGCTCGCCGTTCGGGAGTTTCTTACCGGTTTCCGGGTAATTGTAATCGTCCGGGAAAACGTCAATCAGTTTGACGATAAAATCCGAATCGGTGCCGCTTGACGAAATGAAAATCGCCGGTTTGATGTCGCCCGCCACCGTGATGTCTTCGGTCAAAGGCGCGGTTTGATAAACCAGCACATCGGGGCGCGTCGCCGCAAATCTTTGGTCTTCGGTCATAAAGTCGCGCGGATAATTGTGCGTAATTTTCTGCGTATAGGGAACTGGCTTCGACGGATCGGAAACGTATTCGTTCATTCCGTCAGACTTCGGTAATTCAAATGAAAGTCCGCCGTCCGCCGTCAGATAAAGCGCGGTGTCCGTGCCGTTCGTCGGATTGTAAGTCGAGAATTCGCGCCATTTATTCGCGCCCGTGTCGAAGGCGTTGACCTCTTTGATATTGGAAATATCGCCTTTGTCTTTTAAGAATTTGTTGAAGAAAGGAAGCTCGATTTTCGATTGGTAATAGAGCGCGGTTTTCTCGCCGAAATACGCCGTGCCGAGCCAATCGCCGTCGCCGCGTTCCCATCCGCCGTGAAACCACGGACCGACGACCAGCACGTTATAAATTCCCGGATTCTGCCGCTCGATATGCTGATAAGTTTCGAGCGCACCGAACAAATCTTCGTTGTCATACCAGCCGCCGACGGTCATCACCGCTGTTTTGATGTTTTTCAGTTTCGGCAGAATGCTGCGGTCTTTCCAGTATTGATCGTAGTTCGGATGCTGCATCATTTCGTCCCAGAACTTGATGCGTGTGCCGAGTTTAGCTTCGTAATTGTCGGCGGTTTCTTTGAGTCCGCCGAGGTCTTTAAAATAGTTGTAACCGTCTTCCGTGCCTTTCGGAAACTGTTTGGCGGTGGTCGTCGCGGGCGTTTCCGGTTTCGGGCGCGGCTGACCGAAAAAGCCGAAGAAATCGTAATTTTGCGCCAAAAATAACGCGCCGTTGTGGTGCATATCGTCGCCGTGAAACCAATCGGAAACCGGAGCCTGCGGCGAAGCGGCTTTGATCGCCGGATGCGTGTCAATGATTCCGGCGGACGTGTAAAATCCCGGATACGAAATGCCCCACATTCCGACGCGCCCGTTGTTGTTCGCCACGTTTTTAATCAGCCATTCGACCGAATCGAAAGTGTCGGTTGATTCGTCAATTTTCGTCTTATCGGTGTTGGCGATGTCGGGGCGAATGTCCACAAATTCGCCTTCGGACATCCAGCGTCCGCGCACGTCCTGATACACGAAAATGTAGCCTTCCCTGGCGAAAAGCTCGTTTGGTCCGAGCGATGTTTTGAATTTATCCGCGCCGTAAGGAGAAACCGTATAAGGTGTGCGGTCGAACATTATCGGATATTTCGCCGCCTTCGCCTTCGCCTTCGGTTCGTAAATCGAGGTGAAAAGTTTCACGCCGTCGCGCATCGGAATCATTGCCTCGCGTTTGGTGTAATTGTCGGTGATATATTTGGCAAGTTTGGTCTGCGGCTGCGCGGCTTGCGCCAGCAGCGCAATGTTGCCGAAAACGACGAGCGAACAGACGAATAAAAG
>JAJAZE010000348.1 GCA_026785925.1 Pyrinomonadaceae bacterium | reverse complement strand
GTTCAGAATAGACGGAAATGGTTACGCTGGTTTTCTCCGGTGCGCCGCCAAGCTCTGCAATATGTTCAAGTTCGCCAACCGGCACAGAAGGCGGTTGATACTCGTTGCCGTGTTCGTCGAAAAATCTCGGCATATTTTCGTTCAAAATTTATAGCGTTAAAAATAACGAGAAGAAGCCAAACGGTTGAAATGACGGGGCGGCGTGAAGGAGATAACTATGAATAAAACAGACAACCAAACAGCGAATGTATCGCCGCTCACGTCCATTGATTTGTTGTGCCGTCCGTTGTTACCAGAGCCGTTTTATCAGGACGATTTTGTAACGATTTACAACGCCGACTGCCGCGAAGTTCTTCCGCATCTCTCGCCCGTTGATTTAGTTCTGACTGACCCGCCATACGGCATTTACGCTTGCGGCGGCACTTGGGGACACAAAGCCGATTTGCAATGGGACAAAAAAACACAACCCGAAATGATAGACGAACTTCTCCAACTTGCGCCGAAGGTTGTTATTTGGGGCGGCAATTATTACGCCCTTCCGCCGTCTCGCGGCTGGTTGTCGTGGTTTAAGCCGGATGCGCCGCCGTCAATGGCAAACTTTGAACTTGCCTGGACAAACCAAGACCGCAATGCAAAGCAAATATCGCAATCAATCGCGGCGACCAACAAAGAGCGCGTCGGACATCCGACACAAAAACCGCTTGCCGTGATGAAATGGTCAATCGTTCAAATGCAGATGACCGGCGGCGTGATACTCGACCCGTTTATGGGAAGCGGCACGACGTTAGTCGCAGCGAAAGATTTAGGACTTCGGGCAATCGGTATCGAAATCGAAGAAAAGTATTGTCAAATAGCAGTCGAACGCCTTCGCCAGCAGACACTCGGATTTTAAGAGAAGCGGCACAACTTTGAATTATACGGAAAATATTTCCGTTTTAATTTGTTAATTCATACATTAAGTTTCGGCTTTCCGCAAGCTAAAATTTGATTTGTGGCGCTTGTTGATGGAGATTTGCTGTCGGTTAAATAAATTTAACCGCCATCCGTTAAATAAATTCAACCGCCAGCCGTTGAATTAGTTTAACCGACACGATTAAACATCGGTCGGCACTTCTGTAATCAAATTCGCCCTCTTGATGCGAACGCATCGTTGTAGTTTTCAAACTACTGTAATGTCCAAGAGGAAGCCAAAAGTTAAAAATTTGTGATTTAGTTTTCGACCGTTGCGATTTCACCAGAAAACGTCGAAATTTGAATTTAACCGAAATTTTTATTCGCGCTCACGCATTGATGGCGGATGAGTCGTCTGCGCTCCCGGTGATTGAAATCACATTATCCACATATTCTTCAAAAGTATCGTCGTGCGAGATGACGAAAAGCTGGTCGAAGGTTTTTCTTTTGGTGATATGACTGATTTGTTCGGCTAACCGCTCGCGCCGTTCCGCGTCCATATTCGTTGTCGGCTCGTCGAAAAACGCCAGCCGCACGTCGGACAGTTGTTTTAATAAAGCCAGCCTGACCGATAATGCTGCCGCCATCTGCTCGCCACCCGAAAGGTTGATGAACGGACGCTCGAAACCGTTTTCTTCCAGCGATATTCCGTAATCTTCCGTCCATTTCAAAGTGCGTTCGGCGTTGCCCGAAATTTCGCGGAACATCTGGTTGGCTTCCATCGAAACGTGAAAAACGTAATTGCGGGCGACGCGCGGCGCGGCTTCTTTCAAAGTGTCGCGGATAAAGGTCGTCGCTTCGCCGATTTTTTCGAGCCGTTCTTTTTCCTGAAATTCGCTCTGCATCAAGACGCGAATTTCCCGCAGGCGATTTAATTCTTCCGCTAACTGCGTTTCGCGTTTTCGCGTATATTCCAGATTCGCCCGCGTTTCCGTCTGCCGCGTTTCCGCTTCGGCGAGCAAACCTTTTTCGCGGATGTGCGTTTCGCGGTCGTAATCTGCGCTCGCTTCGTTGTAGTCGGCGGCGGCTTTTTCCGATTCGGTTTTTAAACTTGCCAGTTTGGTCTTCGCCGCTTCAAATTCGCGCGTTCGTTCGGGCGCGGTTTTCGCCAGATTTTCATTCGTCAAAAACTCCCGGTGCGCGTTCGCCGTGTCGTCTCTTTGACCGGAATAACGCGCCCAATTCGCATCGAAATCACGGTAACTTTCCAATTGTTCGACGATGATTCGCTTATCGTTTTCGAGCCGTTCCAGATTTTTGTCAATCTCCGTGATTTTTTCGCGTGTTTCAATTTCACGTTTGGCTTCCGTTTCAAAAAGTTGAACTTTTGCCTTCGGACTGTCCAACAATTTTAATTTCGCTTCGATTTCCGATAAATCAGTTTTCAATTGCGGCAGATTTTCGAGCCGCGTTTCGATATGCGTTTTCTCATCCTTATAGCTTTTGCCTTCGTCGCCGATTTCCTTTTGGCGGTTTCGCAAGGTTTCAAGCTGGGCTTCAAACTTCCCGGCTTCGCGGGATACTTGAAGCTGTCCGGCGAGTTGTCGCTGCTCAGATTCAAACGCGGAAATCTGCGTTTTGATTTCCGAAAACTGCGTCGTGACAAAACTTTCGAGCGTTTGCCCTGCCGCCAGATTCAAACATTTTTGCGACAAAATCGGACACAAACCGTTTTTAATTTCACTCTGAAATTTTTCATCAGATTCGAGCCGGGCGCGAAGTTTTGCCAGATTGTTGGTCAATTCCAAATCGCGCCGCTGTAAGTTTTCCGCGTCGCCCGCGCCTTTTGTTTTTGCTTCCGCGTCCTTAATTTGCTTTTGATTTGCTTCATATTTTTGACGCAAAACGTCCATTTTGGCAGCCAGACTTTTGATCTGAGTTTCGACCGCGTTGGCATTTGCCAAATCGTTCCGCCAAATCTCGCGCTGTTTCTCCAACGCTTCCTGTTCGCTGACTTTCGGTTTGAGCAATTCGATTTCACGGTGCGCGTTCAACGCCTTTTCCAGATTTTCCGTCCAGCGTTTTTGGTTGGCGCGGACGTTCACCTGCGCCGTCTCGATTTTTGATTTTTCCTGACTGAGTTTGTCACGCTCGATTCGCTCGCGTTCGAGTTCTTTTAATTTGCCCAAAGCCGAAACGTGATTTTGATAATCAGTTTCGACGAGCTTGATTTTCTCCGCCGCACTCTTCGCTTGATTCAGTTCGTTTTGTTTTTGTTCAAGCAGAATTTCGGCGCGAATCTTTTCGGTTTGCAGTTTTTCAAAAACGGCTTTCAATTCATTGACCTTCGTTTCAATTTCGCCGAACCGTTTGACCGACGCGCTTTTTTCGGCAGCCTCCGCGTTAAACTTTTCCAAATTTTCGCTGAGTTCCCGCGCTTGATTTTCAAAAGTTCGATGTTCGGTTTCAACCGTTTCAAACCGGGCGAGTTCGCCTTCGGCGCGGGCGATTTTTTCTCTGGCAAGCGTGATTTGCGTTTCGATGTAACGGGAAGTTTCCAGCAATTTGTCCGCGCCCTGCCGATATTCTTCGACTTTCAAAAGTTTGTCGAAAGCCTTTTTGCGTTCGGCGGCGGTTTCGAGAAAAATCGCCGTAAAAGTTCCCTGCGGAACGCCGATGGCGCGGCGAAAAAGCGCGTCCAAATCCGTTCCCGCCTCCACGCCGAGATGCTGCCACAAAAAGCGCGTCACCTCGTCTTTTTTGTCGGCGATGCGGGTTTTTAGTTGCAGGTCGTAGACGTAATAACCCGTTCCCGTGTCACGATAAACGCGATATTCGCGCTCGTCCAAACCGCTTTCAAACGTCACGTTGACCACGCCTTTCTTCGCGCCGCGCCGGACGAAATCGTCTTTTTTATAATCGAGCAAATCGAACAGAGTCCACGCGACGGCTTCGATAATCGTCGTCTTGCCCGCGCCGTTCGCGCCCGTAATCGCCGTTGTCCCGCGCTGAAATTCAAAGGTCGCCGCCTGGTGAGATTTAATGTCTTCGAGTTCGATTTTCGTGATGTGCATCTTTCGATTTTGGATTTTAAATTTCGGATTTTGATTGCTTTTAAGTTTAGAATAATTTGCGGGAAAGAAAAAATTGACAGGATAGACAGGATTTGCAGGATAAGAAATCAAAAAAATCTTATCCTGCAAATCCTGTTCATCCTGTTAAAATTCCGTTTTATTTTCGATGGTAAAGTTTCGCAATTTCCGATTTTAGTTCGGGCGGAAAGCAGACGCGGTGAATCTGAAAGCCTTTTTGCAGACCGCGCACCGCCGCGCTGACTTCGGAAATTTCTTTGATTTGCGGGCGTGAAAAACCTTCTTCGACGTAAATCATATTTTTCGGTTCGCTCCGCTCTTTCGTGTAAAAATAATACGGCACGTCGCCCGCGCTGTCTTCGATAAAATAATAGCTCGCGTCGAAACCGGCGCGTTCGACCGTTTTTTTCGCCGCTTCAAGAAATTCCTGCCGTTCGGGTTCGGGCATATCGAGATCGAAGATTTTGAAAAGGCGGCGATTTAAGAATCGTTTCGACAAATCCGATAAAATTACATCTTCGCTGCGCTGCCATTGTTTGATGTGAAACATCACGTCCGAATCGTCGAGCGCGAGGTGTTCGGGCAAGGACAATCTTTCACCTTTGAGAATCTTTTCAAACGGCGTTCCGGCAGCGAACCAAACGGGTTTGCCGTCCGCGAAAAGATTCAGAGCGCGGCGCAAAAGCGATTTCAAAATCGCTTCCGCCGAACGCAGTGTGCGGTGAAAATAAACCTGCCGGAACATATAATATCTGGCTTGCAGATAATCTTCGACGGCGTAAATTCCCCGCGCGGCAACGTAGAGACGATCATTTTCTTCGTCAATTTCCAGCGATTTGATAATCCATTCGACATCGTAAATGCCGTATTTCGCGCCGGTCATCAAGCTGTCACGCAATAAATAATCCATCCGGTCAACGTCGAGTTGCGACGAGACAAGCTGCGCCAGAGCCATCGGACGAAAATCGCCGCGCACGATTGCCGCGACGTTTTCAGGCAAATCGGCGGAGAATTCGCGCAAAACCTGTCCGACTTCCGTCTCGTCGCTCAACACGGCTTCAATCGTAAAATGCTCGTGGTGAAAATCGAGAATCGTTTCGATAACGTGCGAAAACGCGCCGTGTCCGATGTCGTGAAGGAGTGCGGCGCAGCGCACGGCAATTTGCGTTTCGTCGGAAATCGCGTAGCTCGATTTGAGTTTATCGAGCGTCCGCGTCGCCAGATGCAGCGCGCCCAAACTGTGCGTAAAACGCGAATGTTCCGCCGCTTGATACGCGAAAAGCGCGAGTCCGAGTTGTTTAATACGCCGCAGACGCTGAAATTCCGCCGTGTCAATCAAGCGCACGAGCAGTTTGCCCGCGCTCGAATCGGTTTTCAGCCGAATAATGTTATGAACCGAATCGCGGTAGATTTTTTCCGACAAAATTTTCTCCTTCTCAGGCTAGAAATATCTGAGAATGCCGCTGCAAATCTTTTGCGTCGAACGGCTCGCGCCTGCCGTTTTTGGCAACGGCAAACCAAGCCGGCAAATCATTTGCCAAAACCAAAGAAAGCTCGGCGTTGTGTTTGGACATTCCGAAATGCGCGAGCCGCGCCGCCGCCAATGCGCCGCCGCGCATAAAACCGTCGGCGGGCGTGCGCGTCCAACCTGCTTCGACCGTCAGACATCGAACTCCTTGCGACAGGCGGGCGAGCGAACCGGCGAGACTGGAATTTTCGTATTGGAAACGATGTCGGTTTTCCGTTTCAATCTGGATATTCGCGCCGCTGCGGTTGGCTTCGGCGGCGATTTCGAGCAGCGATTCAAACAGCCATTTGACACTCGTTTGACGAATCATATCGTTGGTCGCCCGCAGCGCGAGATAATCGGCGACATCTTCGCGCCCTGTCGCCCGCGCCTTGATACGCGCTTCGGTCAACTTTTGCGTCCAGATTTGTTCGAGTTCGTTCATCACTTTCGAGCATAAAACCGCCGGATGATAAATGCAATTTCGTGATATTATTTTCAAATTCAAACAGATTTTTAATCGCTAACTTTTATTTATGAAAATTTCAGCCGTCTTTATTTTACTCATTCTATTTTCGCTCGCCGCCTTCGGACAAACGCCGAATCCTTCGGTCAAAAATTCCAGAAAACTTGTTCCGACGAAAAATCTCGCCGATGAAAAAGCCGAATTCGATAAAGCCGTCGCGCTGGCGGACGCGGCGGAAAGAATCGCGGCTCTTCGCAAATTCGTCGAAGATTTTCCCAAATCAAAAGAAAAAGTTCGCGCTCTGGAACTCGTCGCCAGCGGACGCGCCGCGTTAGCGGACGAAAAACTGCGTTCGGGCGAAAAGGAAACGGGCATCGAACTTTTCAAACTCGCCGTCGGCGAAGCACCGAAACCGGTTTCCGACAAACTTTTCACCGACGTTCTGCTGCAAATTCCGACCAGTCTTTTCTTTCGCGGCGAACGAAATGCGGCGGAAACAATCGCTTTACTAATCGAGAGCAAAGCGGACGGCAACGCCAAACAGATGCTTGCGCTGGCGACCTATTATCTCGGCACGGAAAACGCCGCCGAAGCCAAGCGACTCGCCGACAAAGCCATTCGGTTAGAACCGAATCTGCCCGCCGCTTATCAAACGCTCGGCATCGCCAACCGGCTCGATTTTCAACTCGAAGAATCGGTGAACGCTTACGCCAAAGCGTTGGAACTCGACGCAAATTCCAATGTTTCAAAGCGCAGTCTGGCGGAAATGAAACGCGCCACCGGAAAAGCGTCCGAAGCCGTCACGCTCTACCGCGAAGTTTTAACCAAAGATGCGGCGGACGGCGCGGCAAATACCGGCTTGATTCTCGCGCTGTTCGACGCGGAAAATAAAACCGAAGCCGAAGCCGAATTAATCAAATCGCTCGAAGCGAATCCGAATAATTTATTTCTGCTGGTCGGCGCAGCTTATTGGTATGCGGCGCACAATGACGGCGCAAAAGCGATTGAGTTAGCGGAAAAAGCCGTCGCGGTCGAGCCGCGCTACACTTGGGCGCGGATTGCGCTGGCGCGTGGTTTGATGCAGCAGAAACGTCCGCTCGAAGCGGAAAAATCGCTGCTCGCGGCGCGGCAATACGGCGATTTTCCGACGCTCGAATATGAATTGGCGACGGCGCGTTTTCAAGCCGGATTTTACCGCGAAGCCGTCGAAGGTTTGCAGAAAAAATTTGCCGTCAAAGACAATCTGATTACGGCAAAACTCGGCGGTCGCGTCACTAAAGACGCGAAAAGTTTTATCGAACTGCTTGCCGCCGAACGCCGGGCGAGTATTTTTCAGGTGCTGGCGGCGGACAACATCGAAACTGCCGATAAGCTGAAATCGCTGCTCGATTTTTCGCAGAAAATCGAAACGGCGGGCGATGAATCAATCGTCGCGGCGGCGGATGAATTCGTCAAAGGCGACGACAGAATGAAACTGCACCGGCAATTGTTTGCCGCCAACCGGCTGCTGGAAAATAGAAAGGCACTGCCGAAAGTTTTGGAATTGACGAAGGCGGCGGTCGGCAATGTTGACGCGGCGTTGGACGTGCCGAATCCGTCTCCGGCGGTGCTGGCGGACGAGCTTTATCAAAGCCGCCGCATCGCCGCGACACGCAACGAATTGATTATCGTCCCCGACGTGCCGCGTCAAACGCTGTCGAACATTCTGCGCGGCAGAATCGAAGATATTACGGGCTGGACGCTGTTTCAGGAAAATAAATCCGGCGAAGCGATCACGCGATTAAAACGCGCCGTCAGTGTTTTGCCCGAAAAAAGTTCGTGGTGGCGCAATGCGATGTGGCGGCTCGGCACGGCGCAGGACGCGGCGGGAAACCCGAAAGACGCGCTTGACGCTTATCTGAAAAGCTATACGAGCGGCGACGCGGACGTAATCAAATACGGCATTATCGAAGCGGCTTATCAAAAAGTAAATGGCAGCACCGACGGTCTGGAAATTAAAATCGGCGCGAAACCGACTCCGATTTATGCCGCTCAAACCGAAGCGAAAACAGTCGAGCAGCCGAAAACTGAGTCAACGCCCGAAGTGAAAGCGGAAGAAATTAAACCGGAAACTGCGCCGATCCGAACGGTGACGGAAACGCCGCAGCCAATCGCGGAAACGAAATTGATACCGGAAGTTCCAAATACGGAAATAATTCCCAAAACCGAACCCGCGCCGAAGTCTGAAACTAAAGTCGAAAATCCTCCGATACTTGAAACTAAAACTGAGATTTCTCCAATAGTCGAAATAAAAACTGAGATTGCGCCGGACGAAAAGAAAATTGAAACCAAACAATCGGAACCGATTAAAAATCCGAATTCGGAAACCACCGCCAAATCAATTTTCGAGCCGATAATCATTACCGTCCCAAAAACCGAATCGTTGAAAAAACCTCAGGCGGAAACAAAACAGCCGGATCAGCCGACCGAGAACGAAACGCCGAAAGCTGAAACGAAAACGGACGAAATCAAGCAGGAAAAAAAGTCGTCTGATGAAAATATCGAAACTCGACCGCGTGTTTTTGTGGAGGAAAATCTGGCTTTGCCGTGCAAAATAACGGTCAGCCAGGAAATCGTTTCGGTGATCGGGAACGGCGGAAATCTGAGCCTGCTGGTCGGCGTTGAAGGCGACGCGGACGTGCCGGAAATTAAGGCGACTTCGAGCAGTCCGAAAGATGTCGAAATCGTTTTAGAACCGGAAATGGGCAATCAATCGAATCGCGCATTTTTTGTCGTCAAGTCAATCAGCCCGAAAACCGGCGCGTTCACGATTACTTTTGAATCGGCTTGCGGCAAAAAGGAAGTTCTAGTTAAAGTTCGCTGACAAACCGCTCGATTGAAAGCCAATTCTTATGAGAAATATTACTTTTTTCGCAATAATTCTCGGTTTTTCCGTTTCCGTCGGCTTTTCCCAGAAAAGTAAAACGCCGGTTAAAATCAGCCAGCCAAAAACGATTCAAACGGCGGCGATTTCCGACGCTGAATGGAAAAATTTAGCTGATTTTTTGCAGGCGGAAGATTGGAAAAATTCCGCGCTGCTGGCTTCGCAGTATTTACAAAAGCTCAAAGTTGATAACGATAAAAAACAGCTTGCCCAACTTCGCTATTTTTACCTTTACAGTTTGGCGGGGAAAATTCTCGCCGCTACGAACGCTGCTGTTCCGGCGGATAAAGATTTGGTGTGGAAGGAGTTGGACGCGGCGGTCGGCAACTTTATCGGGAAGGAATTCGTTTTGCCGCCGCGCCGTTCGCTGACCGAATGCCGGGAAGTTCTCAATTATATTTGTCCGGTCAGCGGCGACGAACGAGCCGTGCGCGTAACAGCGACCAATAATGCGGGAACGATGATTCATTCGTTCGACTATGTTTTGTTTGACGGGAAAATTTCTCCGGCTGAATTTGCCGGAAAGGAAATTTTTCTCGGCGGCAAATTGAAAAGAGCCGAATTTAATCAGGATTTGTCGAAACTTTGGATAATGCGGCTGATTTTTGAAAATGGTTTTGCGCGGGTTATCGTGCCGGACGATAAATAATTAACCGAATTCCGACCGCCGAATGCCGCCGATTCAGCCGCATAAAACTAAAAATTGCTACAATCGGTCGGAGGAAAAATTTTGAAAGCAGAACAACGGCGGCTGGCGGAAGCCAAAACACACGAAAAAGACTGGAAACGCTGGGGTTGTTACGTCAGTGAACGCGCCTGGGGAACAGTGCGCGAAGATTATTCGAAAGACGGCGCGGCGTGGGATTATTTTCCGTTTGAACAAGCCGCGTCAAAAGCGTTTCGCTGGAACGAAGACGGAATCGCGGGAATTTGCGACCGCAAACAGCGCATTTGTCTGGCGATTTCGCTTTGGAACGGAGCGGACGCTTTTTTAAAGGAAAGATTATTCGGGTTAAGCGGCAACGAGGGCAGTCACGGCGAAGATGTTAAGGAATACTATTTTTACCTCGACAACACGCCGACCCATTCGTATATGAAATACCTTTATAAATATCCGCAAGCGGCATTTCCATACGAAAAACTTCGGGAAGAAAATCGAAAACGCGATAAGTCGCAGCCCGAATATGAACTGCTCGACACGGGCATATTTGACGACGATAGATATTTCGATGTCGTCGTCGAATATGCCAAAGCCGAGGTTGACGACATTTGCATAAAAATTACAGCGCACAATCGCGGGCGCGAATCTGCACCGCTTCACATTCTGCCGACCGTCTGGTTTCGCAATCGTTGGTCATGGTATCAAGACGCGGTTAAACCGCAAATGAAACGAGTCGAAAGCGCGGCGGAAAATCTCTCGGTAATTCACTTAAACGAGGAAAGACGCGGCGAATTTTGGCTGACGTGCGAAGGCGCAAACCGTCTGCTTTTCACCGAAAACGAAACGAACTACGAGAAAATTTACGGCGGCAAAAACGATTCGCCGTTCGTTAAAGACGGCATTAACGATTACGTCGTCGGCAACAATAATTCGGCGGTTAATCCTGAACAAACGGGAACCAAAGCCGCCGCGCATTACGTTTTCGACATCGCGCCGCAATCGTCTGAAACGATTTATCTGCGCTTGAGCAATCATAGTTTATTCAGCAGTCAAGATTCGGCAGTCGGCGGTCGGCAGTTTCAGAGCGGCGGCGAATTTATTAAAGAATGTGAGCAGATATTCGTTGAAAGAATCGCCGAAGCCGATGAATTTTACGCGGAAATTATTCCTGAAAACCTCAATGACGACGCGAAAAATGTGATGCGTCAATCGCTGGCGGGAATGCTCTGGTCAAAACAGTTTTATCATTACGTCGTCAAAAGCTGGCTCGAAGGCGACGGGAAATTTGCCGCGCCGCCGAAAGAAAGATTGGAAGGCAGAAACGCCGTCTGGAAGCATCTCTACAACGACGACGTGATTTCGATGCCCGACAAATGGGAATATCCTTGGTATGCGGCGTGGGATACGGCGTTTCACTGCGTCGCGCTCGCGCCGGTTGACGCGGAATTTGCCAAGGAACAATTAATTTTGCTGCTGCGCGAATGGTATATGCACCCGAACGGGCAGATTCCCGCTTACGAATGGGCGTTTTCCGATGTCAATCCGCCAGTTCACGCTTGGGCGGCACTGCGCGTTTATCAAATCGAAGCTAAACGCACGGGCGAACCCGACCGCGAATTTCTCGAAAAGGTTTTTCATAAATTACTGCTTAATTTTACCTGGTGGGTCAACCGCAAAGACGCGGAAGGCAACAATGTTTTTGAAGGGGGTTTCTTAGGACTGGACAACATCGGCGTTTTCGACCGCAACACGAAACTGCCCGACGGCGCGATTTTGGAACAATCCGACGGAACTTCGTGGATGGCGATGTTTTGTCTGAATATGCTGGCAATCGCGGTCGAACTCGCCAAAAAAGACGCGGTCTACGGCGACGTGGCGAGCAAATTTTTCGAGCATTTCGTCTATATCTCCGACGCGATGAACAATCTCGGCAGCGAGAATACGGAACTTTGGAACGAGCGCGACGGATTTTATTACGACGTTTTGCACCTGCACAACGAACGAAATATCCCGATCAAAGTGCGCTCGATGGTCGGCTTGATTCCGCTGTTCGCCGTCGAAACTTTGGAAGAAAAATGGCTCGACCATTTGCCGGAACTCAAAAAACGAACCGATTGGTTTTTGGAAAACCGCGCCGATCTGACCGACGACATTGCTTGTTTGCAGCAAGCCGGCAGAGAAAATCGGCGCATTTTAGCGATTGTTAACCAAAACCGTCTGCGGCGCATTTTGCGGATAATGCTTTCGGAAACCGAATTTTTATCCGATTACGGAATTCGCGCCCTGTCGCGTTATCACAAAGCAAATCCGTATCACTTTGAAATCGAAGGAAACGCTTACGAAGTCAATTACGAACCTGCCGAATCAACGTCGGGAATGTTCGGCGGTAACTCGAACTGGCGCGGTCCGATCTGGTTTCCGATGAATTATTTGCTGATCGAGTCTTTGCAAAAGTTCGATTTCTTTTACGGCGACACATTTAAAATCGAATTTCCGACCGGCTCGCAGCGAATGTTGACGCTCTGGGAAGTTTCGCAGGAACTATCAAAACGACTTTCCAACATTTTTCTCAGAGACGAAGAACACCGACGCGCCGTTTTCGGCAATGCGGAAAAATTTCAAACGGACGAACACTGGCGCGACCATCTTTTGTTTTACGAATACTTTCACGGCGACAAAGGCATCGGTCTAGGCGCGAGCCACCAAACCGGCTGGACGGGTTTGATCGGCAAACTTCTTCAGCAAATCGGCGAATATTCCGCTGAAACAACCGGCAATCTAACGAAAACCGATAAATAATTTTCGCTGAAATACATAAGCAGGTAAGCAAAAGTTTCAAGGTATTTTGAAAAGTTCAGAGTTCAAACTTTAGTTTGCGTTTTCGCCGCGCTTCGCTGGCGGAAGACACGCTCAAGCGTGGACTCTGAACGGAAGCCAAAATGCTCCATTACTTTTGCTTGGGTGCTTAACTCCGATTCTCCGAAACCCAATTGACGGCAAACTGCAACGACGTTTCTCGCTCATCAAAATTCTTCGGCACTGTGATTGCACCCAAACCCGAAGCGCACAACATCGCCAGATATTGTGTCCGATTTTGTGTCAATCGCTTTTAGGAAGTTGTTATGTCAAAAAAAGTTCTCATCGTCGAAGACAACGAAGATACGCGCGGCTTTATGAAATTTTTGATCGAAAGCTACGGCTACCAGGTAGTAGAAGCAGCCGACGGAATCGAAGCCTTAGAGAGATTTAAATTTCAGCACCCGGACATTATTTTAATGGATATTTCGCTCCCTTTCGTTGACGGCTTGACGGCGGCGCGAGCCATCAGGGAAGTTGAAACGAGCGGCAGTGTGCCGATTATAGTCGTCACGGCGTTCGGCAAATCCTATTACGAGGAAGCCATTCAAGCAGGCTGCAACGACCTGTTGACTAAACCGCTCGACTTCGACACGCTTCAGCCTTTGATGGAAAAATATCTCAATCAGTAAAAATCTCTCAAATAATTCTCTATGTGCAAACAAACCCGATTCAAAATATACTAATCGGGACAATCTGAACTTATTCAAAAACCATTTGAAGGAGATACAAAATGAAATTGAGGCTTTTAAGTTTAGGTGCAATCTTCACCTTATTCGCGCTGGCTTTGGTCAGCTTCAACACGAGCGGCGCGAGTTTTCGCGCTGAGGAGTTCGCCGCGCGATTTGCGGATAACAAACTCACGCCCGAAGAATCCAGCGGCAGTTACGATGTTGACGCGAAACATTCGTATATCGGTTTCCGCATAACTCACCTGGGCTTGACCGAAATTTTAGGCTCGTTCCGTGATTTTACCGGCACGATCAGCTATGACGGCAAAGACGTTTCAAAATCGTCGGTCAATTTCACGGCGAAAGCAACGAGCGTTGACACCGGCGTTGACGCGCGCGATAACCATCTGCGAACCGCCGATTTTTTTGAAGTCGAAAAATATCCCGATCTGACTTTCAAAAGCACGAAGGTCGTCAAAAAAGGCGATAAATGGGACGTGACCGGCGATTTCACGTTGAAAGGCGTGACCAAACAAATCACAATTCCGTTCACGGTCAACGGAATGATGAAGGACGCAAAAGGCGGCGTGAAGATGGGAGTTTCCGCGCAAGCGATGATTAATCGTCAGGATTACGGCGTGAAATGGGGAAATAAACTGCCCGACGGAACGCTCGCGCTGTCTGATATTGTGAAAATTGATTTGCAGCTTGAAGCGGGAAAGAAATAAGAAGGCAAAAGTAAAAAGGCGAAAGGCAAAAGTGAGGAATTCTTGACTTTGATTTGACTGTTCATCAGACAGATTCTTAACTTTTTACTTTTGCCTTTCGCCTTTTGCCTTTCTAGCTGTAGCCGAGCGGTTGCAGCGGGCGCGGTGTCGTGCCTTCAAAAAACCAGCTTGCGCCGACTTTTAAGCGGTGGTGCCACGTCGGGAGACGTGCCGTATAAAGCGCAAATCTGGCATCGCGCGCCAGACTTCCGCCGACCACTTTGCCGGCGACCAAAACAGCGGCGTTGTGTGTTCCGAGGCTCAACGCTTCACCGAGTTCTTCAAACATTTTCGTCTGCAGCTCTTTTCCGCTCAAAAACGCCCGGATATTTTTCGCCGCCAAATCTGATTCCTGATTTGCCAACTGTGCCGTGCCGATCAGAGTCGGCACGACTTCCTCGACTTTGGCAATATCGCCGAGCGCGAAAACATTCGGGAAGCCTTTCACCTGCATCGTTTGATTCACTAAAACCAAACCGCTTTTATCTTTCGGCAAATCAAGCATTTCAATCAACGGACTAACTTTTACGCCCGCCGTCCAAACGGTCGCGGCGGTTTTAGTTTCCGATATTTTACCGTCACATTCCGAGACGATGCAATCCGGTTTGACTTCTAAAACTTTGGTTTGCAGATGAACATCAACGTGCGATTTGAGCAACGCTTTCCCGACGTAGGAACGCAGGTCTTCGCCCATTCCGGGAACGAGCCGGTCGCTCATTTCAACCAGCATTACTTGCGGTTCGCCCGGTAATCCGCGACTTTTGAAAGCGTCGTTGAGCAAATCCGCCATCTTCGCGGCAAGTTCAACACCGCTCGCGCCGCCGCCGACCACGGCGAAAGTCAATTTTTCGTCCGCATCCGGCGATGTCAGCGTCGGCGAGATTGCGTCTAATGCTCGCGTCATCCGGTTTCGCAGATTATCGGCATCGGGAATGCCGCGAAACGGCAGAGCGTTTTCCTCCGCGCCCTTGACGTTCCAAAAATTCGTCACACCGCCGACGGCTAAAACCAGCGCGTCATAATCGAACGACTCTTCGCGCGTCGAAACCCTCGCCGTTCGATTTTCAAAATCCACGTTTTCAACCGCGCCGCGCACGAAGTTTATCTTATCGTCAATCAATTCCTTGTAATCGGGCGCGATGTGCCACGCTTCGACTTCGCCGCTGAAATACTCATAAAGCAGCGGTCGAAAAGTAAAATAATCGCTGTCGCTAACGAGCGTGACATCCGCCTTGCTCGCCAAATCCAGAGCCGTAAAAAGACCGCCGAAGCCGCCGCCGATGATTAAAACTTTTTTATTTTCGCTCGCCATTTTGTCTCTCCATAATTTTGAGAAATGTTTCACAAACTATTTGAGAGTATAAGCTACTCCGGTTTTGCCTGAATGTCAAAAAATAAATCTCACAAAAAGTTTTCGGTTGGATTTCGGTTGGATATAGAAACACTTGCTTTAATTGCAAAGGCACGAATTATAAACAAACTTTTCTCCGGCACAGAGCTTAATTTTATTCGCGGATTTGACCTTGCCTGAAATAATTTCGTATAATCAACATTTTTCGACACGGCACAGCATTCTTGCCGGTGTGAAGGAGACAATAAACAATGAGTTACGCAATTATCAGAACAGGCGGAAAGCAATTTGCGGTCGAATCGGGACAAAAACTCCGCGTTCCTTCGATTGACAAAAAAATGGGCGAAACGGTTGAACTCGAAGCACTTTCGAGCGGCGACGGCGCGGATATGACCTTCGGCGCGGCAACTTTGAACGCCACGGTTCTCGGACACGGACGCGGCGATAAAGTGATCGTTTTCAAGAAAAAACGCCGCAAACAATACAAGCGCAAACAAGGTCATCGGCAAGGTTACACGGAAATTAAAATTGATTAGGGAGAATTGGTTTCCGGTTTCCGGTTTGTGGTTTTTGGTTGTATTTTGCAATTTTAACCCCGAAACCTGAAATTGAAACCTAAAACTGAAATATGGCTCATAAGAAAGGTGTAGGTTCATCCAGAAACGGGCGCGATTCAAACGCGCAGCGGTTAGGGTTAAAGAAATTCGGCGGCGAACACGTTCTCGGCGGAAACATTCTGGCGCGGCAGCGCGGCACGAAATGGAAACCGGGTAAAAACGTCGGACGCGGCAAAGACGACACTTTGTTTTCGCTGATCGAAGGCTTTGTCAAATTTGAAAACAAAGGTCAGAAAGGCAAATTTATCAGCGTTTATGCGGAAGGCGCGGCGGAAATTGCTCCGACTGAAAACGCCGTTGCCGTCTAACAATTTACGACTTGCGATTTGCTTGTTTGCAAAAATTCGCACATCAAACAGCGCGACTCGCCAAACTTTTAAAGATTAGCGAGCGCGTTTTTATTTTAACCGATGTTTTAAAATACTGATTTTTCTAATCAGGTTTATAGATTGCCGATTCAGAATTGAGAATAACGAATGTTTATTGACCGCGTAAAAATTAAAATCGCCTCCGGCAGCGGCGGCGACGGCGTGACGGCTTTTCGGCGCGAGAAGTTCGTGCCGCGCGGCGGACCTTCGGGGGGCGACGGCGGCAAAGGCGGCGATGTTTGGATGGAAGCCGACGAAGGCTTAAATACGCTTCTTCATTTGCGCTATAACCCGGAACACAAAGCCGAGCGCGGCAGACACGGCGAAGGATCGAACCGGCACGGCAAAGACAGCGCGGACGTAATTATTAAAGTTCCCGTCGGAACGCAGGTTTTCGATGCCGAATCCGAAGAACTGCTGTTTGATTTTACCGAAGTCGGACAGCGATTTCTGGCGGCAAAGGGCGGCAAAGGCGGCTGGGGAAATCAGCATTTTGCGACTTCGACCAATCGTGCGCCGAAATATCATTATACGGGCAGAACCGGCGAAGAGAAGGAATTGCAGCTTGAACTAAAACTTATCGCCGATGTCGGTCTGGTCGGCTTTCCGAACGCCGGCAAATCAACTTTGATTTCGGTGATTTCCGCCGCGAAACCGAAAATTGCCGATTATCCTTTTACGACTTTGGAGCCGAATCTCGGCGTGGTTGATTTGGGCGAATTTAAAACTTTCGTCGTCGCCGACATTCCCGGTTTGATCGAAGGCGCGTCTGAAGGCGCAGGTTTGGGCGACCGATTTTTGCGCCACGTCGAGCGGACGAAATTGATTCTTCATCTGGTTGATGTTTCTTCAATTTCCGGTCGTGATTCAAACAAAGATTACGAAATTATCAATCACGAATTGGCGAATTACAATCAGGATTTAGCAACGCGCCCGCAGATTGTCGTGGCGACGAAGCTCGACGCGCTCGACGAACCGGAACGATTGGAAAAATTGCGCGAAGCGGCGGAAAAAGACGGTAAGCCGTTTTTAGAAATCTCGGCTGTGACCAATCGCGGAACTAAAGAATTGGTCAATTTAGTGGCGCAGAAGCTGGCTGAAATCGCACAGGAAAAAGCTGAACGTGAAAAAGTTGAAATTGAACTGAACGTCAAAGATGCCGATGAATTTTAGTCAATTCGCAAAAAGTCGCCGCGTCGCTTTTTACGGCGGTTCGTTTGACCCGCTTCACAACGGACATTTGACGATTGCGCGAAAGCTGACCGAATTGTTCAGTTTAGATGAATTTTTCTTTGTTCCGGCTTCTCACGCGCCGCACAAAAAAGACAAACAGCCGACTTCGGCGTTTCACCGATTGGCAATGATTTCTTTGGCAACTAAGGATGAATCGAAAATCAAAGTTTCGACCATCGAACTCGACGCGCCGGAAAAGCCTTTTACTTTTGAGACGCAGACGAAATTAAAAAACGAATTGGCGAACACGGAAATTTTCTTCGTCATCGGCGCGGACTCCTGGGCTGAAATTGATACTTGGCGCGAATGGGAAAAAGTCTTGACGCTGACGAACATTATCGTCGTGACGCGCCCAACTTACGAAATCGGCTTTTCGCACGTCACCCAAAAAATTCGGGAGAGAATTATTGACTTGCGCGGGCAGGTTTCTGGTTTCCGGTTATTAGTTTCCGGCGAAGAACCCGGAACCGATAAACCGTCGCCGGTGACTAAAATCTACATTACCGATGTGGTTAATCTCGACGTTTCGGCGACGGAAATTCGCCGCAAGATTCGCGCCGACGAAAATGATTGGCGCGAACTCGTGCCGGTTGAGGTGGCAAAACACATCGAAAAATACGAACTTTACATTTAGCATTTAACATCTATCATTGAACAAAAGAAGTTCTTGATAAAATGGTAAATGGTAAATGAGCAATGAAATTATGGAAGCGACACAGGAAAAATCTTTACAACACGCGGCGGAAATAATCGAAATCGCGCCGGCTGCCGTGACACCGTTTGCCGATTTGGACGACGAAGTAAAACTGGCGATCACCTGCGCGGGCGAGAAAAAAGCGTTTAATATCTCGGCGATTGATTTGCGCGAAGTGGCGAGCTTTACGGAATTTTTTATCATCGCCAGCGGCTCGAATATGCGGCAGGTGCAGGCGATTTCCGATGAGATCACGGAAAAACTGAAAGAACAACTCAATTCGCGCGTCGTGCGCGTCGAAGGTTACAGCGCGGGCGAGTGGGTTTTGCTCGATTACGGCGATTTCATCGTGCATATTTTTGAGCAGAAAGCGCGGGAGTTTTATGATTTGGAACGACTCTGGCGCGACGCGAAGAAAGTCGAAATTCCGAAAGAAATTTAAATCAGCCACAGAGACCATAGAGACCACAGAGACCACAGAGAATAGATTTAAACTCTGTGGTCTCTGTGACTAAATGTTTTTATGAAATTTCGCTTTGTTTGGATTGGCAAAACCAAAGACAAAAATTGGCAGGCGTTGCAGGAAAATTATCTGCAACGCCTGTCGCATTTTGTAAAGTTTGAAATTACCGAACTTAGGGATGAAAGCAAAGAACTTGAAAGCAAACGTATTCTGGAGAAAGTGAATCAAAGCCAATTCGTCTGTTTGTTGGACGTGAAGGGACGAATTGTTTCATCGCACGAGTTAGCCGGAGAAATTGAAAACTGGCAAAATCGCGGCTTAAAAGAAATCGTATTCGTCATTGGCGGCGCGGAAGGTGTCGCGTCTGAGGTTGTCGAAAGGGCAAACTTTAGTTTATCCTTATCGCTTCTAACTTTTACGCACGAAACGGCGCGGGTCGTGCTAGTCGAACAACTGTATCGTGCTTTTACAATAATTAAAGGGTTTCCATATCAAAAATGAGCCAATCGAATTTAAATAGTACCAAAGAGAAACTGATCGCCGAGCGCGAAACTCTTTCAAGGAAATTAAGCCGCAACGATTTATCGGTTGATGCTTCGGAAACGCCTGATCCGGTGGATTTGGCGGTGAGAAATTATTCAAAAAACGTGATGCTGGCGGTTTCGGAAAACGAAAGCCGTCAAGTGGTTTTGATAAACGAAGCGTTGACGCGCATCGCCGATGATGAATACGGCACTTGTCAAAACTGTGAAAAAGAAATAAATCCGAAGCGGCTCGACGCAGTTCCTTGGGCGCGCTATTGTCTCAGTTGTCAGGAATTAGTTGAGCAGAATTTGCTCGACGAAGACTAGAAAACTGTCCGAGTAAAAAGGCAAAAGTAGAAAGTAGAAAACTTATGTTGTTAAGCATTTTCGTTTAACTCGACAGGTTTTCACTTTTCACTTTTGCCTTTTTACTTTTTGCCTTGAGACCGATGTTTCGTAAAATTTTCAATCCGCTGCTCGCGCTGGCTTATCCGCAGTCCTGTCACGTCTGCGAAAACAGCGTCGAAAATATGTCGGACGGCGTGGCTTGTCAGTCGTGCTGGGAAAAAACCGAAGTTTTTTCAGACGCGGAAACTCTTTGCTCTAAATGCGGCGCGTTTTTGCAGGCACAGCCGATAAATTTTCAAACTTTTTGTCATCGCTGCGACGAACATTTTTACGATTCGGCATCAGCCGTTGGCGTTTATGGTCACGCGCTCGCGGCTTCGGTGCTGCATCTCAAACGTGAGCCGTTCATCGCTCAGCGTTTGCGGAAAATTTTCGTTTCCCGTTTTCACAATTCCGATTTTCGAGACGCGACGTTAATTATTCCCGTGCCGCTTTCCAAAAAGCGATTTCTCGAACGCGGATTCAATCAAGCCGCCGTTTTATCCAAACTTCTCGCCAAACAATCCGGTATCAAACTTGACGAACAAACTCTAGTTCGCAAAATCCATACGCCGATGCACCGCGTCGGAATGGACGGCAAAGCGCGGGCGATAAGCGTCAATAATGCTTTTGAAATTACGCGCCCAAAACTCATCGAAGGCGAAAAAGTTCTTCTGGTTGACGACGTTCATACTTCCGGCGCGACCGTTTCCAATTGCGCGAAAATTTTGAAGGAAAACGGCGCGGACAAAGTTTATGTTTTGACGCTGGCAAAAACTTTGTAACCGAATGAACGGATATTTTTTTCCAATCAGCGGTTGATTTTTATCAAAATTCGGTTGACCTGTGCGCTCAAAAAAATATATCATTGTTCCGCCATCAAATTTTTTAGTCGGTAATTTCAATTCATTGGCTTTCCTATATTTCAAATTTAATTTTCAAGGAGTTAACCGACGATGAATAAATTTCGTGTGCTGACGGCTGTCTTCAGCCTTTTCGCCATTACTTTGGCAGTTTTTTTAGGGTTCAACTACGTTTCCAACGCCGAATCCGCCGAGCCTTTTGAAGCCGAGCAAGGTTCAGACAAAACCATCCAACCGCTCGTCGTTAAAGGCGACCGACTTTGTGCGACCGACCATAATCCGCAAAAAATAGCGTTCGCGGAAGCCGATTTTGCCGAGCGTCGCGCAAAATCGGACGGTTCGCAGCCGAATGTCGCCGGCGGCGTGATAAATGTTTATTTTCACGTTATCAATCAAGGCACGGGCATTGCTAACGGCGACATTACGACGACGATGATCAACAATCAAATGAGTGTCTTAAATTCAGCTTTCGGAAGCTGGGGCTGGTCGTTCAACTTGGTTTCGACCAGTCGCACAACCAACGCAACCTGGTATAACGGTTGTTACGGCTCGTCGGAATCGGCGATGAAAAACGCTCTGCGTCAGGGAACCGCCGATGATTTGAATATCTATACCTGCAATCCGAGCGGCGGCATTCTCGGTTACGCCACATTTCCCTCGTCATACACGAGTTCACCGAAATTAGACGGCGTAGTCGTGCTTTATTCATCGCTTCCGGGCGGCAGTGCCGCACCGTACAATTTGGGCGACACGGGGACGCACGAAGTCGGACATTGGATGGGCTTATATCATACTTTCCAAGGCGGCTGTAACGGCAGCGGCGATTACGTCACCGACACGGCGGCGGAACGCTCGGCAGCCTTCGGTTGTCCTTCAGGACGAGATTCCTGCGCCAGCAAAGCCGGTCTCGACCCGATTACCAACTTTATGGATTACACGGACGATTCGTGTATGGTCCGGTTTAGTTCAGGTCAGGATTCTCGAATGGATTCGCAATTCACCACTTACCGCTATAACAGATAGTCGTAGATTTGGATAAATTTTGAGCGAAGAGTTTTTATTTCAAAAAACTCTTCGCTTTTTAACTTTAAACGTAATTTTTTACGCCGTAAGCGTGGCGCGTTCTTTAAAGTTATTTTGTTTTCAAAAGCCGGCTGATTCGTGCATCGAGAAGTTCGGTTTTATCAAATCCGCTGGTTCGCAAAGCGATTTCGCCTTTTTGGTTGATTAGGAAATGGGCGGGAAAAACCATCGAAACATTGCCGTCGCCGTCTTTGTCGGAGTATTTCAAAACTACGCCGAAGCTGTCCGGAATGATATGAAAATCGAAAGCTCTTTTCTTTAGATACGACTGAACTTTGTTCGGATTCTCCATCGTCAAACCGAGAAAGACGACATCTTTATCTTTGTAGTTTTGGGCAAGCTGATTTAGTTTCGGAATTTCGGCGTGGCAAATCGGACATTTCGTTGACCAGAATGTCACCAGCACGACTTTTCCGCGCAATTCGGCAAGGTCGAATGTCGTTCCGTCCAGCGAAGTCGCGCTGAAAGTTTCCGCGAGCGTTTTGGATTTTGACTGCTGTCCGAAAACTGAGACTGAAATCAGCAAAACTAAAAACAAAACGGTGAGTTTTTTCATTGAATTACTTTTTCGACAGCGACAAAATTGCGCTTCGTTTGATCGCCGTGATGCTTAAAATTACGTTGCCGAAAAGAGTTTAATTACCGGCGCGAGCGCGGAAAGTTTTGGCTGCCGCCTGTGTTAAAATAGTTGTATGCTGCTTGAAACTCTCTTCGCGCAAAACTTCCGTAATCTGCACGGCGAAATTCGCTGCGGTGAAAAATTGAATATCATTTTCGGCGAAAACGGACAGGGCAAAACCAACTGGCTCGAAGCGATTTATTTGATGGCGACCACCAAATCCTTTAAAACCGCCAGATTGCAGGAGGCGATAAAATTCGGCGAAGAATTGGCGATTGTGCGCGGTTCG
Source organism: Pyrinomonadaceae bacterium (assembly GCA_026785925.1). Classification (GTDB taxonomy): domain Bacteria; phylum Acidobacteriota; class Blastocatellia; order Pyrinomonadales; family Pyrinomonadaceae. The sequence goes on along the minus strand of JAJAZE010000348.1, from coordinate 5,351 downwards.
GTCGAGCGCAGCGCGGAAATCAGCCGCACTTTGCAGGTCGCTCTGCAAGGCAATACGAAAACTCTCAGCGTCAACAATAAAAAAGAGACGATCCAGCAATTTCTCGGTCAGCTTCACGCCGTTATTTTCAATTCGGACGAACTGGAAATCGTGCGCGGCACACCCGAAGCCCGCCGCAAATTTCTCGACGGCGGCATCGTTTCAATTTATCCGCCGTTTGTCCAAACGCTGACCGATTATAACCGCGTGATCCGGCAGAAAAATTCGCTGCTGCAATCCTCTCAGGAAAACGGCTTCTCGATTGACAAAACCGCCGAACTGCTCGAACCCTGGAACGAACAATTGATAATTCACGCCGCCCGAATTCATAAAGCGCGGCTGCGTTTCGTCGAACGACTGAATGAAGTTTTGGAAAAAAAATTATTCGACCGTGAAGAAGTCTCAATTCGTTACGTTTCGTCGCTCGAAGGCAAAGGCGATCTGAGCGACTACGCTAACCTTTTAGCCGAAAGGTTAAAGTTGCGGGTGCAAGCCGAACTCGCCGCCGGTTACGCTTTGATCGGCACGCACCGCGATGATTTGGATATTTTGTTTGACGGACACGATCTGCGGAAATACGGTTCGAGCGGACAACAAAGAAGCGCGTTGCTGGTTTTACAGCTTGCCAACCTTTCGGTTTATCACACGCAAAATCAAGAATATCCGCTTTTTCTGCTCGACGACGTTGATGCGGAACTCGACTATCAGCGCATCGGTCAACTGCTCGAATTTTTGCAGGACAAAACGCAGACTTTTGTTACAACTTCCAAAGAGAGTTTCGTTGAAAAATTTGGCAAAGGCGCGAAAACTTTTGTCGTTTCGGACGGAAAGGTCTTAAGCGATTAAAAAATTCATTTGCCGTCAATTTTCATCTCAAAAATTTTTGTCAAGCGTGTTTCACAGTTGAAACAAAATCCTGTAAATAGTAAAATAATGTAGTCGAGAAAATTAACAAAGAGGTTAGAAGATGCCATTAGAATTAGTAGAAAGTCCGGTTCGGCAAAACGGTTTAGTCATCGGGCAGGCGGTTTTGGAAGATGTTGCGGTCGAGCAGAGTTTGCGTCCGAAAAAATTTGACGAATACATCGGACAGGCGAAAATCGTTAATAATTTGAAGATATTTTTAAAAGCGGCTCTGCGGCGCGGCGAAGCGTTAGATCACGTTTTATTGTTCGGTCCACCGGGACTCGGCAAGACGAGTTTGGCGATCATTCTGGCGAACGAACTCGGCGCGAGTTTGAAAACGGTTCACGCGCCAGCGGTTGAAAAGTCGGGCGATCTGGCGGCGATTTTGACGAATCTCGAAGAAGGCGACGTGCTTTTCATTGATGAAATTCACCGTCTGAGACCGCAAATTGAAGAAATTCTTTATCCGGCGATGGAAGATTATCAGCTTGATTTAATGATCGGGCAAGGCACGGCGGCGCGTTCGATTAAGATTGATTTGCCGAAATTTACATTGGTCGGTGCAACGACTCGCGCTGGAATGATCTCCGCGCCGCTGCGCGGGCGTTTCGGGATTGTCAACCACCTGGATTTTTATTCAAAAAAAGAATTGGAAATTATTATCCATCGGTCGGCGGAAATTTTAAACGTCGAGATCGAAGCGAGCGGCGCGGACGAACTCGCCCGCCGCGCTCGCGGGACACCGCGCATCGCCAACCGTCTGCTGCGCCGCGTCAGAGATTACGCGGAAATTTTGGGCGACGGTAGAATCACCGGCAAACTCGCGCAGAAAGGTTTGGACGAAATGGAAGTTGACCGTTTCGGGCTGGATGAAGTTGACCGGAAACTGCTGTTATCAATTATCGAAAAATTTGACGGCGGACCGGTCGGTGTCGGCACAATTTCCGCTTCAATTAGCGAAGACCGCGAATCAATCGAGGAGATGATTGAGCCGTATTTGATTCAAATCGGTTTTCTTAATCGTACCCCGCGCGGACGAATGGCAACGGACGCGGCTTACCGTCACTTCAATTTCGATCCGCCGATTGCCGAAGAAAAAGCGCACGCTCTCGCCGGTTAACAAGTTGAATTTACAAATAAAAGATGAGTGAAAAGAATTTTTTTCACTCATCTTTTATTTTTTCGTCTTTCGTTACTGAACCGGATTGCCTTCAGTGTCGAGAATCTGCAAATCGTAACCGATTTCTTTGAGTCCCGGTTCGATTGCTTTTCTATCGCCGACCACGACAATCGCCAATTTGTCGGGTGTCAGATATTTGTTCGCCACCCGATTCACATCTTCCAGAGTGACGGCGTTGACTTTGGAAATAAAGTCGTTGAAATACGAATCCGGCAAGCCGTAGACGACCAGATTGGAAAGCTGACCGGAAATTTGCCCGACGGTTTCAAAGCCGCGCGGATAAGCTCTAATCAGACTTTGCTTGTTGTAATCGAGTTCCTTCGCCGTTACCGGAATTTCGCCGCGAATGCCGCGCAGCTCTTTCAAAAATTCGGAAACCGATTCTTTCGTGACCGCCGTCTGCACGTCAGCCGAAGCGGAAAAAGGTCCCGCGCCGCGCCGGTAAACGTAGCCGGTTCTGGCTCCGTAGGTATAACCTTTTTCTTCGCGTAGATTCATATTGACCCGCGCCGAAAATTGTCCGCCGAGAATCGAATTCATCACCTGCAAAGGGAAGTAATCCGGGTTGTCACGCGACACGCCGATTTGTCCGATGGAGACGACCGACTGCGCCGCGTTTGGTTTGTCAACCAAATATATTCCGGCTTTTTCACGCATCTGCGCGACTGGCAAAGTTCCGTTTGAAACGGTTCCGGGCTTCCAGTTCGCAAAGGCTTTTTCGAGTTTCGGCAGCAATGTTTTTGAATCAACGTCGCCGACGACGATTAAAACCGCGTTGTTCGGACGATAAGTTGATTCGTAGAAACTGACCAAATCATTGCGCGAAAGATTTTTGATGCTCACCTCGTCGCCCGATAATTGTCTGCCGTATGGATGATCCTTGCCATAGAGAACGCGGTCGTAGACGACGTTTGAAATCGCGTTCGGGCTTGATTTGCGCTGCACGAATCCGACGAGTGTTCGGCGGCGAACCGTTTCGAGTTCGGTTTCCGGGAACGACGGATTAACGATCACATCCGCGTAAATGTCGAGTGCTTTGTCCAGATTTTTCGTTAAAGTCGAAAGCGAAACGCCAGTCGAATCCCATCCGGTGCTGGCGTTTAGAGACGCGCCGATTGACTGTAATTGGTTTTCGATGTCGAGTGCCGAACGAGTTTTCGTGCCGTCGTCGAGCAGGATTGCCGTCATCGAGGACACGCCGGATTTCGCCGCCGGTTCAAACGTGCCGCCGGTTTTGAAAACCATATTCATCGAAACAATCGGCAATTCCGGCTGGTTGACCGTCCAGACTTCCAAGCCGTTGGAAAGTTTCGATTTCGTGATCGGCGGCAGACTGAATTTCGGATCGGCTCCCGCTTTCGGCAATTTTGAAACGTCCGGCGCGGTTTTCTTTTTATCGTCGCCCGCCGCCGAAGTTGGCTTGTTCGCTGCCGCGTTCATCGTCGGCATTTTCGCGTCACCTTTGCGCGGCACGAAACTCATCACCAAACGGTTTTTCGTCAGGTAGGTGTTGGCGACGCGCTGGATGTCGGCGGGCGTGACGGCGCGGTATTCGTCCAATTGTTTTTGAAATAAATCGGGTTTGCCGTAGAAAACGGCGTTGCTGTTGAGCGAATCGGCTTTGCCCAAAATGTTCTGCAAGCCGAAAATCGTTCCCGCTTCGATTTGATTGAGCGAGCGTGATAATTCGTCGGCGGTCGGCGCGGTTTTTTGAATGCGTTCGATTTCGATGTTGATCTCCCGTTCGATTTCTTCGAGAGTTTTAGACGGACTCGCGGTTGCCGTGACCTGAAAAGTTCCGGCGATTTCGCGTGAGCCGTTGCCCGCGCCGATGGCTTGCGCCAATTTCTTTTCGTAAACCAGATTGCTTTGCAGGCGCGAGCCGCGCCCGTTCGACAAAATCGAACCGAGCATATCGAGCGCGGCTTCGTCTTTGTCGTTCTGCGGAACACTATGCCAAACCATATAAACACGCGGCAGCGGCACGGCATCTTCAACCGAAACGCGGGTTTCTTTAGCCAGCACAGGTCGCGCCGGATTCGGGCGCGTCACGTCATTGCCTCTGGCGATGCCGCCGAAATACTTCTCCGCCCACTGCTTCGCCTGTTTCGGATCGAAATCACCGGCAATCACCAAAGAGGCGTTATTCGGAACGTAATACTGCCGGAAAAATCCTTTGACATCTTCCAGAGACGCGGCTGATAAATCGTCGAGCGAGCCGATCACCGACCAGTTATACGGATGACCTTTCGGGAACATAATTTCGCCGATTCGCTCTCCCGCAGTTCCGTAAGGCTGATTGTCAACGCGCTGGCGGCGTTCGTTTTTGACGACATCGCGCTGATTGTTGAGCTTTTCAATCGTCATCGCTTCGAGCAGTCCGCCCATTCGGTCGGCTTCCATAAACAGCGCGAGTTCGAGAAAATTCGACGGCACGACTTCGTAATAATTGGTGCGGTCGGAACTGGTCGAACCGTTGATATTCGCGCCCGCTTCCTGAAGCGGCGTGAAATAATCGGCATCGTAATTTTTCGAGCCTTGAAACATCATATGCTCGAAAAGATGGGCAAATCCGGTGCGCCCGACGACTTCGTTTTTCGAGCCGACGTGATACCAGACGTTAACCGCCACAATCGGCGTGGATTTGTCCTGGTGCATAATCACCCGCAAACCGTTTTTCAACGTCGTTTCGGTGTATTTGATCGGCGGCAGTTTGTCGTTTTTCTGTGCGAAACCGTCGGTTGTCATAAATAATGCAAAGGCGAGCAGAAAAACAAATGTTTTCTTACAATTCATCGCTGTAACTCCTTACTGATTTTTAGAAAATATAAAATGCGAACTGGTGTCGGCTTTTTATTTAATTTTAGGTTTTGTAAATACGCAAGGCAAGCGAGAAAGGTTTTCAACGGATGTCTGTTGAATTTAATTAACGAACGCTAGAAATATGATAAAACCTCGCCAAAAGCAAAATTCTCTTGTGAAAAGCGTAAACTTGCTGTATAAATTACTGAAAAAGACGGAAACCGTTTCCGTATAATACAAAGCTTGGTCAGACAGCCGATGCAACTTCTGAGCGACCGATGGCTCGACAACACTTGACATAAGCAGGTCAGCATATATTTTCCGGCATAATGCCGATGCAGAAACACGCACGAAGTAAGTGTGTTTTTGCGCCCTTACTTCGTGCGGGCTTCTGCATTATGCTTGAAAACTTCTTCATACCTGC
>JAJAZE010000347.1 GCA_026785925.1 Pyrinomonadaceae bacterium | reverse complement strand
GACGGAACAACGCCGCTCGACTGCATTTTCCGCAAAGCGATTTCTTTGTCGTGTGTAAAGCGCGAACTGACGCAATCGTGCAGCAGGTGAACCTGAAAATTTTCACTCAACAAATCGTGCGCCGTTTGATTGATGCAGACGTGCGCCTCCAATCCGCAGAGAACTATTTGCGTTGCGCCGGTTTCGCGCAATTTTTCCATAAACGGAGCCGCGCCGCACGAACTGAACGCGGTTTTTTCGATGTATTGGTAATCGAGCGGCAAACTCAAAACGATTTCTTCCGCCGTTTTTCCCAGACCTTTCGGGTATTGTTCGGTGACGATGACCGGCAAACCCAAAATCTGAAAGCCGCGCACAATTAAAGATGTGCGCGAAACTATTTGCGTGAAATCATTAATCGGCGAGCGGAATGCTTCCTGCAAATCAACGACGACGAGCGCGGTTTTTCCTGCGTCTAAAATGTTCGGATGTGCCATTTTGCTTGATTCTAAAAAGGAAATTCTATAATGTAATCTTGTTTTGAAATTCCAGCGTAAGGAAAGTTTAACTTATGCCGGGCGGCAACGTAAAGAAACGCCTCAGCGTCTAAAATTCTCACGCTAATGCCAAATTTCCACGATTAAAAAATAATTCGAGGTTTAAATATGACATCACGCCAAATGTTTTCTGTCATTACTCTGATTCTGCTTTTTCTATGTTTCGCGCCGACTGACGTTTTTGCCAAAGACGAATGGCTGAAAATCCAATCGAAAAACTTCTCGCTTTACGGCAACGCGAGCGAAAAGGAGATTCGCGGCGTGGCGACCAAACTCGAACAATTCCGCGAGGCTTTTCGCCAGATTTTTCCGCGAGTGAAATATAATTCGGCGATTCCGACGAACGTCATCGTTTTTAAAAGCGACAAATCATTCAAAGATTACAAGCCGGTTGATGTCAACGGAAAAATCAGCAAATGGGTCGCCGGATATTTCCAGAGCGGCGAAGATGTCAATTACATCGCGCTTTCGACCGAAGGCGAAAAAGCGGATACTTACCAAACGATTTTTCACGAATACGTTCATTTTCTCGTGGATAACGATATGGGACGCTCGAATATTCCGGCGTGGTTCAATGAAGGAATTGCCGAATACTACGAGCAGTTCACGATTGAAAACGACGAAAAAGTCACGCTCGGTGCGCTCGACGAAAATAATTTAAATTATCTGCGGCAGAATAAATTGATTCCGCTCGACACGTTTTTCAATATTGATAATTACTCGCTGCACCAGCAGGGAAGCGACGGCGCGGGACTTTTTTACGCGCAGGCGTGGGCGTTGATGCACTATTTTATGCAGAGCGATAACGGCGCACGAAATCCGCAGTTGACGCAGTTTTTGAATCTGCTGCTCGACGGCAAACCGCCGAAAGAGGCTTTTGGCAAAGCGTTTCAGACCAATTACGCGGCGATGGAAAAAGAACTCAAAAAATATGTCGAACAGCGCACTTTTCGGACGCAGATTGCGACTTTCAAAAATAAACTGACTTTCGATGCCGATATGAAAATTGCGCCGATGTCGGAATCGGACGCAAAAGCGACGCTCGGCGATTTGCTCTATCACACGAACCGCATCAGCGAAGCCGAAACGCATCTGCAAACCGCGCTGACGCTCGATGCCAATTCGATTCTGGCAAACACGACGCTCGGACTGGTCAAAGCGCGGCAGAAAAATTTTCCAGACGCGAAGAAATATCTCGAAAAAGCCGTCAGTCTGGACGACAAAAATTATTTAACGCATTATCAATACGCTTTTGCGATGAGCCGCGAAGGAATGAACGAGAGCGATTACGTCGCTAATTATAATGACGAACTGCTCGGAAAAATGCGGCTGGCGTTGAAAAAGTCCATCGCGCTCAACCCGAATTATGCCGAATCTTACGCGCTTTACGCTTTTGTCAGCATCGTGCAGAACGAGGAAATTGACGAAGCGATTAAGTTTATGACCAAAGCGGTGGCACTCGCGCCCGGCAATCAGTGGTATCAGATGCGCGTCGCCGAACTGTATCAGCGCAAAGAAGATTTCGTCAACGCCCGAAAAATCGCGGAAAAGGTGATGCAGACGACGGACGAACCGGCTCTGCGCGGTTACGCGCAAAGCATTCTGCGTTCGATTGATTCGTATCAGGCGCAGATCGAACGGGTCAATAGTTACAATCAGGAACAAAAACAAAATCCGCGCGAAATTCGCATCGAATCGGACAAACCGCTGACCGCCGAAGAGTTTGAAAAGCTCAAAGCCAAAGCAATGATGGATTCGATCAACGACGCTTTGCGAAAACCGGCAGCCGACGAAAAGCGGATTTTAGGAATTTTGTCGAATATCGAATGCAGCGCGAAAGGCATTATCTTTACGGTTGCCGTCGACGGCGAAACTTTAAAGTTATCGTCGCCGGATTTTCAATCGCTGACGCTGATCGGTTACGGCGTTGATCCGAACGGTATGCAAATCGGCTGCGGGAAAATGAAAAAAGAAGTTTTCGGCATCATCACTTATCGCCCGAAAACCGACGCGAAAGCCAAAGTAGCCGGTGAAATTGTCGCTATCGAACTCGTGCCGAAAGATTTTAAATTGTCGAATTAATTTCAATACTCTTTCAACCATAAAAATGCGCGGCGGCAGACGCGCATCTTTATGGTTGCGCGTCTTCTTTTTTTACTTTATCGGCGAGTTTTTGTGCGTCGCGTTTTTTCCTCTCAGCCATTTCTTTTTTGTAGGTTTTGAAGAAAAAATAGACCGCCACCGTGCTGATGACTAATATCAAAATCATCATCGCGGCGATAAAATAAATTTCGGCTCGGAAAGCGTTCGGCATAATCTGAGTTTAACTTATCAATCGAAAACTTAGCAAAGCGATTGCCGCCGACCATTTGCGGTAAAATCGAATCTTCGAGTATGCTGAATAGTCCCGCCCGTTCAGGTTTATGAAAGTTGATTTGATTATCGAAAACGCCGCGCAGCTTGTCACCTGCGCGTCCGGCGGCGCACCGAAACGCGGCGACCGAATGCGCGATGTCGGTATCGTCAAAAACGGTGCGTTGGCAATCGTCGGCGGAAAAATCGTCGGTGTCGGCGAATCCGTTGAGATTAACGCCAATTTTCAAAGTGAAACGGTGATTGACGCGAGCGATAAAGTCGTCTGTCCGGCGTTTGTTGACCCGCACACGCACGTCGTGTTCGCCGGAAATCGTTTGAACGAATTTGAACTGAAAATCAAAGGCGCGGATTATCTGGAAATTCTCGAAAACGGCGGCGGCATTATCTCGACCGTCCGGCAGACGCGCCAAGCGAGTTTGGAAACTTTAATCGAACAGACGCGGCGGCGGCTCGACGAAATGCTCGCCTGCGGAACTTTGACGGCGGAAATCAAAACCGGCTACGGTTTGGACACCGCAACCGAATTGAAAATGCTCGAAGCGATTTTTGAATTAGATAAAATCCACGCGATTGATTTGGTTCCGACATTTTTGCCCGCGCACGCCTTTCCGACCGAATATAAAGGTAGAGAAGAAGAATATGTTGATTTGATTTGCGACGAAATGCTGCCGCTGGCGCGAACAGTTATCAGTCAACAGTTATCAGTCAGCAGTTATTTTGCCGATGTGTTTTGTGAGAAGAATGCTTTTAGTTTGGAGCAGTCAAAACGAGTTTTGGAAACGGCGAAGCGTTTGGGTTTCGGGTTAAAAGCGCACGTTGACGAATTTACCAATCTCGGCGGCGCACGGCTGGCAATCGAACTCGGCGCGACCTCGATTGACCATCTGGACGCAACTTCGGATGAAGAAATCGAATTGCTGGCGAAATCAAACACGATTGGAATCGTGACCCCGACGGTAAATTTTAATTTCGGCTCGGCGCACTTTGCCGACGCGCGAAAAATGATTGATCGAGGCTGCGCGATTGCCGTTTCAACCGATTACAATCCGGGCAGCGCACCGTGTCCATCGCAGCCTTTGGCGATGGCGATTGCCTGCCGCTACCAAAAACTGCTGCCGTCCGAAGCCTTTAACGCCGCGACGATCAATGCGGCTTTTGCCGTTGGATTGGGCAAATTCGTCGGTTCTTTGGAAGTCGGGAAATACGCCGACGTTTTGATTTTAGAGACGGATGATTATCAGCAAATCGCTTACGAATTCGGCGCGAATTTTATTGAAACGATTATTAAAAAAGGTAAGATAACAGCGAGGTGAAAAACTATGACGGCATTGCCGAAGCGAAAATACACGCTCGAAGAATATTTCGAGTTGGACAAAAACGCCGAAGGAAACTTTGAGTATTTCGACGGCGAGATATTTGAAATGAGCGGCGTGTCGCCTGAACACGCGACAATCGAGGTGAATTTAATTTCCAAATTAAATCAAATCTGTATAAATCGCGGTTGTCGGGTCTTCCCGTCCAACTTGCGGGTCAAAGTTCCGGCTCTGACGACTTATCGCTATCCTGATTTATCGCTTGTCTGCGGTGAAATTGTCTTTAAGGAAATTCAAGGTTTGCAATGTCTCGTCAACCCGATGTTAATCGTCGAAGTTTTGTCTGAAAGCACGGAGTTTTATGATCGCGGCGAAAAGTTTTGGCAGTATAAATCAATCGAAAGTTTCCGCGAATATCTGCTGGTCTCGCAAACCGACAAATTTATCACCTTGTTTCAAAAACACAACGAACGATTTTGGCTGCAAAGCGATTACGTCGCGGGCGAAATGCTTCATCTTGATACTTTAGATTTGGATTTGAATGTTGACGAAGTTTATCAGGGCGTTGAAATAAAACCGCAAATCACCGACCCGTATGATTTCAAATGAACGAAATAATTTTAGACGGCGAAAGTTTAACTTTTGAACAGGTTTTGGCAGTCGCCTACGGCGAGCCGGATAATCCGCGCGTTCGGTTGTCGGAAAAAGCTAGAGAAAACGTCGAACGCTCGGCAAACGCCGTGCAGCTTCTGCTCGCCCGCGGCGAGATCGCATACGGAATTACGACCGGTTTCGGCGCGTTTAAAGACAAAATTATCAGCCGCGCCGAAGTCGAGCTTTTGCAGCGCAACATCGTCGTCAGTCACGCCGTCGGAGTCGGCAAACCGTTCGATATTCCGACGACGCGGGCGATTGTCATCATTCGCGCCAACACGCTGGCGCGCGGCTTTTCCGGTATTCGTCTGGAAACTTTAGAATTACTCGTCGAATTTCTCAATCGCGGCGTAAATCCGATTATCCCGGAGAAAGGAAGTCTCGGCGCAAGCGGTGATTTAGCTCCGCTCGCGCATATGGCGTGCGTTTTAATCGGCGAAGGCGAAGCGATTTTCGGCGGCGAAACACTTTCAGGCAAAGACGCGCTGGCAAAAGCCGGATTAAACCCAATTACACTGGCGGCAAAAGAAGGCTTGGCGTTGACCAACGGCACGACCATTATGACCGCCGTCGGACTGCTCGAAACGCATAAAGCGAAAAAATATGCCGACGTTGCCGATCTTTCCGGCTGTCTTTCGCTCGAAGCGTTGAACGGCACACTGTCGGCTTTTGACGAAAGAATTCACGCGCTGCGCCCGCATCCGCGCCAAGTTGACTGCGCGGCGAATCTGCGCGAAATTTTGACAGGCAGCGAATTCGTCCGCGTTTTTGACAAATCGAACGTCCAGGACGCATACACTTTGCGCTGCATACCGCAGGTTCACGGCGCGTGCCGCGACGCGATTGCCTACGCCGAATGGGTCGTTAAAATCGAACTCAACGCCGTCACCGATAATCCTTTGATTTTCTGCGACGAAAATTGCGACACTATCGAAGTGATTTCCGGCGGCAATTTTCACGGCGAACCGCTCGCGCTTTCGATGGATTACCTGGCGATTGCTTTGTCGGAACTCGGCAATATCTCTGAGAGACGTTTGATGCGCTTAACCGATGAATCTTCCAACGCGCACGTTTTGCCGCCGTTTTTAACGGAAAACGGCGGTTTAAATTCCGGCTTTATGATTGTTCAATACACTGCCGCCGCGCTTTGTGCGGAAAATAAAATTCTCGCGCATCCGGCTTCGGTTGATACGATTCCGAGTTCGGCAAACGTCGAAGACCACGTTTCGATGGGTGTCACGTCGGTTTTGAAACTGCGGCAAATCGCCGAAAATCTCGAACATATTCTCGCCCTCGAACTTTTCGCCGCCGCGCAGGGCATTGATTTCAGAAAGAAAAAAATCGGCACGGACAAGCAGCTCGGAAAGGGAACGCAGCCGATTTATGATTTGATTCGGCGGAAAGTTCCGTTTATCGAAAAAGATGTTTATCTGAAAAATTATATGGAAGCCGTCCGCGCGATAGTTGCCGATCAATGAGTTTTGCAATTCAAACGAATGTTTCACTCGCCGAATACACAACGCTTAAAATCGGCGGACGAGCGCGATTTTTCGTGTCGGCAAAAAGCGAATCGGAAGTTATTCAAGCGTTGGATTTTGCCGACACGAACGACTTAAAACTTTTTATTTTGGGCGGCGGAAGCAATATCTTGATTGCCGATGAAGGCTTTGACGGCTTGGTTTTACAGATCGCGCTGAAAGGCGTTTCGATAGTGAAAGAGAAAGGCGAAAGCGTCTATGTGGAAGCGGCGGCGGGCGAAAATTGGGATGAATTCGTCGCCTTCTGCATCGGAAAGAATTTGCAGGGCGTGGAATGTTTAAGCGGCATTCCGGGCTTGATCGGCGGCTCGCCCGTGCAGAACGTCGGAGCTTACGGGCAGGAAGTTTCCGAAACAATCGTCAGCGTCAGATGTTTTGATAAAAGCGTGTCAAGAATCGTCGAGCTAACCAACGCCGAATGCGAATTCGCATATCGGGCGAGCGTTTTCAATTCGTCGGAAAAAAATCGCTACATTGTTTTAGCCGTCATTTTTGCGCTGCAACTCGGCGGCGCACCGAAAATCGTTTATCGGGATTTGCAGAATTACTTCGTAGGTCAAAAGCCAGATTTGGCGGAAACGCGCGAAGCTGTTTTGAAAATTCGCGCCGAAAAATCAATGGTGCTTGACGCGCAAGACCCGAATTCAAAAAGTGCCGGTTCATTTTTCAAAAACCCGATTGTTTCAAGAGAAAATTTGGCGAAGATTGAAAAACGCGCCCGAACAATCGGATTTGAAGCTGTGCCGTTTTTTGAGATTGACGAAAACAATGTAAAAATTCCGGCTGCCTGGCTGATCGAAAAAAGCGGTTTTGACAAAGGTTTCGAGTTCGGAAACGTCGGGATTTCCAGCAGACATACGCTCGCCATCATCAATCGCGGCGGCGCAACGGCTCAGGACGTAATTGGTTTGAAGAATTTTATACAGGCAAAAGTGCAGCAAAGATTTGCCGTCGAACTTCAGCCGGAACCTATTTTCGTCGGATTTTAGCGAGATTGATAAAGCTAAAAATCATAACTCGGCACATAACTTCAATTTGATTTTTCGATGCCTGTTGAGAAATTATGATTGACCGTCAATAAAATCGAAATCTATGTGACCGCGCCGCCGTCCACGATCACGATTTCGCCGTTCATAAAACTGTTGCGGTCGCTCGTCATAAAGGCGGCGAATTCGGCGAGTTCGGCGGGCTTACCGACTCTGCCTTTGGAAACCCAAAAGTCGTGCATCTGCAAAAGTCTTTCGGGCAGCGTATGTCCCAAGTCGGTATCGAAAATTCCGGCGGCGATGGCATTGACGGTGATTCCGAAATTGGCGGCTTCGCGTGAGAGACATTTGGTAAAACCGATCATCGCCGCTTTGGAAGTCGCGTAGTGAACCGATGTCGGCAGCGAGCGAATCGCGCCGACCGACGTGATATTCAAAATCGAACCGACGCGCTCACGAATCATTTGTTTGTAAAACGGTTTGGTGACGGCGAAAAGACTGCCGACGTTCGTCTCGACGACCCAATCCCATGATTTATCGGTCGTCGTCGCAAAATTGTCGGGCTTGTTGACGGCGGCGTTGTTGACCAAAACATTGATCGCGCCCCAATTTTCCTTGATTTCACGGGCAATGCGTTTCATTCCCAAACGGTCGGTGACGGAAACTTTAAAGCTCAAAGCTCTGCGTCCGTGAGCCTCGATTTTCTTCTTGACTTCTTCGGCTAAGTCGTCGCTCGAATGATAATTAAATGCGACATCCGCGCCTTCACGCGCAAAAACTTCGCAGATTGCCGCGCCGATGCCGCGCGTTCCGCCCGAAACAAAGGCACGTTTTCCTTCCAATAATAGAGCCACAAATTTATTTTCTCCAGATAGACTTTTAAGAGTTTAAGGTAAGATGGTGAAAAAAGGCAAAACGGCAAAAGTATCAAAAATCTTTGCCCGCCGTCTTTTGAGTGGTATTTAAGAATTTAATAGCCCGAAGTTTTACAAATTTTAGCCGCCGCCGAATCAGCCAGCGTTCGAGCGTCTTCGTTAGCTTTCGCGCCCGGTTTTACGATGTCGGTAGCTGATGTTAGGCAAGTGACTGGAGCGCAATCCGTCCCGGTTGCATTGAGCGCGTGAGCGCGAAAAAGCGTTGCGACGGCTTTGAGCTTTCATCGCAGCGAGTATTTTTTCGCACCGAAGCGATGCTCAATGGCAACCGGGACGGATTGCGCTCCAGTCGTTTTTCTCGTTTTGCGTAACATCAGTGATAATTTCAAAAAGTCTGCCGGAAAACTCGATCTCCAAATTTTGCAACTAAGATTTTTGAAGATAAACTTTTTCTTGACAGAGCTATCGAATATGAAAAATTTGACATTTTTAAGTTTGGTGATTTTGACCTTATCCTTTTCGGCATTCGGGCAAAAAACCAACGTCATTAAAATCAAACCGACGACCGTTACAGTAACCGGCGATAAAGGTGTGCGTGACGCTTTTGACCGGCTGATCGAAGGCATCAAACAGGTTGATGTGGAAAAAGTGACAGGCGTTTATCAAAATTCCGACCGCGTTCTCTTTTTCAATAACAACGGTTCGGCAACCATCGGTTGGGAGAATATGAAGAAAAACCGCGAGTCGAGCTACGCTAAAACTTCCAACGTCAGCCTCGACATCACCGGTTTGCGCGTCGAAATGCTCGGCAGAGACGCGGCGTATGTCACCTGCAAATGGAAACAGCAGCAGGAATACGACGGCAAACTCGAATCGGCTTCGGGCAGAATGACTTTGGTTTTTAAACTCATCGGTAAAGATTGGAAAATCGTTCACCTGCACACTTCGCCCGATAATCCCGACTCGGCGCGACCCGTTTTGCCATCGGAACGAGAAAACCAGCCGAAGGAAGTAGGAAGCTAAAAAGCAAGAGGCAAAAGTAACCGGTAGAAAAGCTGTCCGCAACGAATTTACATTTTCGTCAAAGACAGCTTTCTAATCTTAACTTTTGCCTTTTTACTTTTGCCTTTTCTATTCTGCGCTCATCGTTAAATTTTCGGTAATTCGCTCGATGTCCGCGCCGATTTCGTTGAGTTTTTTGACGATAGTTTCGTAACCGCGATCAATGTGATAAACGCGGTCAATCAAGGTTTCGCCCGCTGCCGCGAGTCCGGCTAAAACCAGCGAAGCCGAAGCCCGCAAATCCGAAGCCAGAATCGGCGCGCCCATCAAATTTGTTTTCCCTTTGACGATTGCCGTGTTGCCCGAAATTTGGATATTCGCGCCCATTCGGATGAGTTCGCCGACGTGCATAAAACGATTTTCAAAAATCGTTTCGACGACGGCGGCAGTGCCTTCCGCCTGCGTCATCAAAGCCATATACTGCGCCTGCATATCGGTCGGAAAACGCGGATGCGGTTCGGTCGTCACGTCTTTTGACTGCAAACCGTTTTTACAGCATTTGACGAACAGCGTATTTTGACCGCGTTCCTCGATTTCAACGCCGACTTCGCGTAGTTTTTCAATAACTGCTGCGAGATGCTGTGGCTGACAATTTTGTATTTCGAGTTCGCCGCCGGTGATCGCCGCCGCGATGATAAAAGTTCCCGTCTCAATTCTATCGGGAATAATCGTGTGTTCGGCTGCGCCCAGACTTTCAACGCCTTCGATGGTAATCGTTTCGGTTCCCGCGCCGACGATTTTCGCGCCCATCTTGTTTAAAAGTTCGGCTAAGTCTTCGATTTCCGGCTCACGCGCCGCGTTGTGGATCGTCGTTTTCCCTTTCGCCAAACTTGCCGCCATCAACACGTTTTCGGTTCCCGTGACGCTGACCTTTTCAAAAAAAGTTTCCGCTCCCGTCAAACGACCTTTCGGCGCACGCGCCACGACATCACCCGACTCTAAAGAAATCGTCGCGCCGAGCTGTTCAAAGGCTTTTAAATGCAAATCAATCGGACGAGTGCCGATGGCGCAGCCGCCCGGCAGACTGACTTTCGCCTGTCCGAATCGCGCCAACAACGGACCTAACGCCAGGACGCTCGCCCGCATCGTTTTGACGAGTTCATACGGAGCTTCGTAAATCTCGATATTGGCGGCGCGAATTTTTTGCGTGTGCAGTTCGGGCGTTAAAACGGTCGCGCCCAAATCTTCGAGCAGACGACGCTGCGTAATTAAATCCTTGACGTAAGGCACATTGTGCAGAGTGACGGTTTCGGCGGTCAAAAGCGTCGCCGCCAAACACGGCAGCGCGGAATTTTTCGCGCCGCTGATTTTAACCGTTCCCTTTAACGGCTTGCCGCCGCGAATCAAAAATTTATCCATCAAAAAATTGTTATTTTTTGTCGTCCGAACGCGGCAACAAATAATCCTTATACAAAGTAGAAGGAAATCTTATCACAGATATTTTCGGAGTTAAATCAACCGCGTAATAATTTCGGCAATTTTACTTAAACCCTGCGCGTCGGTTTCGCTGAAATCGTCGAGCGCGTCGCTGTCAACATCCAAAACCATTGCGACTGAACCGTTTTTGTCGAAAACCGGCAGCACGATTTCGGATTTCGACGCGGAACTGCACGCGATGTGACCGGGAAATTCTTCGACGTTCGGCACGATAATCGTTTTTTGCGTGGTGAAACAGTGACCGCAAACGCCCTGGTCGAAATTAATTCGGGTGCAGGCGATTGAACCTTGAAACGCGCTCAGGACGAGTTGATTTTCTTTGACGACGTAGAATCCGACCCAGAAAAAGCCGAACGCCTCTTTGAGTGCCGCCGCGATGTTGGCGAGATTGGCGACCAGATCGGTTTCGCCTTCGACGAGCGCGGCGATTTGCGGCGCAAGTTCGTCGTAGATTTTTTTTCGGTCGAAAGTATTCGGAACAAATAAATTCTCTGCCATATCATTTCCGTTTTTAGCGCGGCAGATTGCCGGAATTATAAAACGCGCCGGAGTTTCAAACGCGATGATAAATTTACAATCGCGTTTTAGTCGGCGCGGAAGTATTGACGGTGATGGTGAACCGGCTCAACTTATTTTTGTAAAATCGGTATTCAGCCGTGTATGCACCGAAATTGACGGCTTTCAACTTGGCTTCCTTATTTTCCAGTTCCTTGACTTCGCCGATTTGGTAGCGCAGCGTTCTGACCTTTTTGTTTTTTTCATCTGCGTCGGGCGCACCTTTCTTTTTGATGACTTCGTTGGCTCCGGTGACGTTCGGAATCGCCAGAATCAGCGATGTCGCCGACGGACGCGCACCGATAAAAAAACCCGATTCGCTGATGAACACCGATTTATCCTTCATCTGAAAATGCTTTTTCTGATAAGATTCGCCGACCGCGTAAACATCAATCGCCACGATCAAAAACGGTCGCTCCTTTGAGTAGCCGGTCAGCGACATCACTTGATTTCCATATTCGTTATAGAAAAAATATCTCGGCTGTCCGGTTTCAACGTCGTAACGCGGGGCGTAATTTTGCAGTAAAAATTTGGTTTTTTCCTCATCGCCGCCGATGCGGAAATCGGCAACGCCCAATTCCGGTT
>JAJAZE010000346.1 GCA_026785925.1 Pyrinomonadaceae bacterium | reverse complement strand
GTTCGGTTCGTCATCGCTGAGCAAAACTTTTAGACGAAGACGATTAAAATGTTTGGTCGAAAACAAATGATAATTGACTTCAAAACGCGGGTCTTCTTCCGGTCCGCGATCTGCGCCGCACAAATCGGCGAGCATATTAAAATCGTATTTGGTTTTCAAAACCCAACAAACATCAACGATGGATTCGCGCGGAACGGTGATCGTCACTTCACCGTAAGTATCTTTTAAATCCGCCACCCAAACCGGATTTTCCGCTTTTAATTTCTCTATATATTCGTGCAGAACCGTTGTATCAACCATATTTCACAAACAGAAAGCGAAAAGTTTTTCTAAAACTTCAACCGCTGGAAAATTTTACGAGGAACGTCTTTTTTCGTGTCGCGAAGCAATCGTATAGGGACGCGGAGTTTCCTTATTGCCGACTTCGATTTCAGTTTCTCTTTCCAAAGCCGTTCCTTCAGTCACGGGAAGCGTTCCGGGAACAAAAGATAACCGCGATTCCTCTTCAAACGAATCGCGGCGGTCTTTCACCGATTCGTTCATCACCTTTTCCTGCAGCATCATAATCGCGTGAATCAACATTTCCGGGCGCGGCGGGCAGCCGGGAATATAGACATCAACCGGCACGATTTTATCAACGCCTTGAACGATGGCGTAGTTGTCAAAAACGCCGCCCGAAGTCGCGCACGCGCCCATCGAAATCACCCATTTCGGTTCGGGCATCTGATCGTAAATGCGGCGCAGAACCGGAGCCATTTTACGCGAAACTCTGCCTGAAACAATCATCACGTCAGCCTGACGCGGTGACGCTCGAAAGGTTTCCGCACCGAATCGGGAGAGGTCGTTGCGTGCCGAAACGCTGTTCATCATCTCGATAGCGCAGCAAGCCAATCCAAACGTGGCCGGCCAGAGTGACGATTTCCGCGCCCAATTGATGACGGCATCGAGTTTAACAGTGATGACATCGGGCAGCGACTCAAATAATGTATTTTCTACACCCATATTTTTTCTCGGAAATCAAGCGGCACGGCGAAGTGTTTCGATGCGCTGCTTTTTCTTGTTAATTAACTCCTGAGCTTCGGCGCGAGCCTCAACACGCGATTGAATTCCCCAATCGAAAGTGCCTTTTCTCCAAACGTAGATGTAACCGACAACCAGTGTGGCGATAAAAACCATAATCTCAACCAATGCAATTGCGCCAAAGGCAATGCCGCTGATTTTTTCCTCCGCCAGCAGAGTTTTGAAGGCGACGGCAAACGGAATCATAAACAAAATTTCTATATCGAACAGCAGAAAGATCACCGCGACGGCGTAAAATTTGACCGAAAATCTGTCACGCGCCGAGCCGACCGGGTCTTTGCCGCATTCATACGGCATCAGTTTCGTCGCCGTGCGCTTGCGCGGTCCGACTAACTGCGTGACTAAAAGCTGGCTCGCCGCAAAGCCCATCGCCACTAAAAACATTACGCCGATTGGCGCATAATCGAACAAAGTAAATTCAGACATACAAAAGTTTTAAAGTTTCGATCTAATCTGCGCTTCGCCGCCCGCCGAAAAGCGCAAGTTTCCGCAAATTTAAGATTGAGAATTCTGTCACAAGTTAATCGTAAGATAAGCCAGAATCAGAGTCAAGGAACAGAGTCGAGAGTCGGAAGCCGAGCGTCGGGAGTCGGAAAAACAAAGAAATCATTTCAGTTTTCCCGTGCCTTAGCCGCTCTTTGCTCTTCGCTAATTTTATTCGTTGACCGCCTGCAAACGGCTGTGTTAATTTCATATTTGGGAAGCAATTCTAAAAATCTACCAGTCCGGCTCGCCGAAATTTTCAAACATTGTGATTACCGGTTTTAATACAGACATTCTCCACGAAGGCATAACTTATCACGTTCAGACCGAAGATAAGGGTTTGGCAACGCCGCTAATTTTATCGCTGGTGTATGATCGCGGCACGATTTTAGCGAGCAAGCGTTCCCCATATAATGATTTGCTGGTCGGCGATTTCGACGAAAAAGTCTTAATTGAACGCCTGCAAAAACAGCATAAATTGATTTGCGCGGCGGTGCGCGGCGGCAGAATTGAAGACTTAAAGCGAATGACGATGAAGGAATCGGCTTTGCGTCAAAAAGGTCTCGTCACGCAGAAGGAATTCAAACCGGCTCAAGCGGAAACGGTGATTGTCTCTGAGCCGAAAATGGAAGAAATTCCGATTCCGGCAATGCTCAAAAGCAAATCCGAAACCGTCCGACCGGCTGAAAAATTTGATTTAGAAGCGATTTGGGATATTCCTCTGGAAATCGTCGAAGAACCGGCTGCCGAATTCGGTGAAGCGTTCGAGGAAGAATTGATTCTGCCCGCCGAAGCCGTCGAGATTATCACTGACTTTGTGAACTCCGAACCGGTTGCCGACGGTAAATTAAAAATCGAGCTGCTTAACGAAACGACCTTCAGAGGCGGCGAGCGCAAAACGATTACGATAATGGTGCGCCACGGAAACGTCGAAACGGGTTTGGTCGGCGCACAGGTTTTGGTGAAAATCGTCGGCTCATCGTTTCGCCCGCTGATTTTCCACGCTAAAACCGACAGTAACGGCGTGGCGACGGTACATCTGCAACTCCCGCATTTCAAAAGCGGACGCGCCGCCCTGATTATCAAAACGATCATCGGAAGCGAAGAAACTGAATTGCGCCGCGTGATTCAGCAAGGGTAAATACAGTTATCAGTTATCAGTTATCAATTTGATTTGCTGATAACTGATAACTGATAACTGACAATATGCGAGTTTTTATTAACGGCGAAACTAAAGAAATCGCCGACGAAATGAATTTGATCGAACTGCTGGTAAGATTTTCTCTGCCGCGTGAGCGCGTCGCGGTCGAACTCAACAAAAGAGTCGTGCGGAGAAAAGATTGGGAAACCATCCGAGTCAAAGATTCCGACCAAATCGAGATCGTTCATTTCGTCGGCGGCGGGTGAAAAGCAAAGGATGAAGGATGAAGGATAAAGGATGAAGTTTTTTCACAACTTCGTCCTTTTTGTTTCGGATTGAAAAAGTTGTAGATTTAAATCAATCAATTTGAAATTTATAATCTGAAATTGTTTTATGTCACAGGATTTATTTGAACTCGCCGGAAAAACTTTCAGTTCGCGCCTCATCATCGGCACGGGGAAATATCGTTCGTTTGACGAGATGCAGGCGGCGCACACGGCTTCGGGCGCGGAGATGGTGACGGTTGCCGTCAACCGCGTGCCGCTCGACCGCGAAGTCGAATCTTTTCTCGATTATCTCAGCCCGCAGATGCAGATTTTGCCGAACACGGCGGGCTGTTACGATGCCGAACACGCGATTAGAACCGCTCGATTGGCGCGTGAAGCACTCGAAACCGATTGGATCAAACTCGAAGTTATCGGCGATAAAATAACTCTGCTGCCCGACAACGAACAGACTCTCGCGGCGGCGAAAGTTCTCGTCAAAGAAGGCTTTATCGTGCTGCCGTATTTCTCCGACGATTTGATTATGGCGAAAAAACTGCTGGATGTCGGCTGTCCGTGCGTGATGCCGCTTGCCGCGCCGATTGGTTCTGGTTTGGGTATTCAGAATCCGGCGAATCTGAAGATTATGCGCGAACAACTGACGAATGCGATAATTATCGTTGATGCCGGTGTCGGCGTGCCGTCCGATGCGGCGATGGCGTTGGAACTCGGCGCGGACGCGATTTTGATGAATACGGCGATTGCCGAAGCCGGAAATTCGGAACAGATGGCAGCCGCGATGAACTACGCGGTGAAAGCCGGACGATTGGCATATCTTTCCGGCAGAATGCCGAAACGCCTTTACGCATCGGCTTCGAGTCCGATTGAAGGAGCGATTAAATAAAATGTTGAAAACACTAACGGCGACAATTCTGCGCGAAGACGACGGTTTTGTTTCTGTCTGTTCTGAATTAGACATCGCCAGTCAAGGCGATACGGTCGAAGAAGCCCGAAACAATCTGCGCGAAGCCGTCGAATTATTTTTTCAATCGGCGCATCCGAACGAAATCGCGCAAAGATTAAATTCCGAAATTTACATCACGCCTTTGGAGGTCGAAATCGGGCAGACTGCGTAATCTTTCGGGACGCGAAGTTTGCGCGATTTTAGCGAAACACGGCTTCACGCAAGTTCGCCAAAAGGGAAGTCACGCCATTATGCAAAAGGCGATTGAAAATTCGACGATAACCGTTCCCGTTCCTTTGCACTCTGAAATCAGAATCGGAACTTTGCAGTCAATCATTCGGCAATCAGGCGTTGCGCGTTCGGAATTTGAAATAAATTGAATGAAGTATTTGAAAATAAGTGCCGTTTGCTTTTTCACGATG
>JAJAZE010000345.1 GCA_026785925.1 Pyrinomonadaceae bacterium | reverse complement strand
ATCCCGACGGAACGCTTCCGGCTCCGGGCATTAGTTTCAGCGGACAGCGCGACGTTGCCGGAAACTTTAACAGTCTCGGTTTCGGAACGGCGAATAACCTGCCGCAGTCAAGAAAAGTAGATGTTTATCAGCAACAGGATACTTTTTCGTCATCGCTCGGCAATCATTTCGTCAAAGTCGGTTTTGACTTGCGCCAGCAACAGGTTAACAATTTTTTCCTGCCAAATTTCCTGACCGTCAATAGATTTAGAGGCGGCGCCGGCGGCGGAACGGTCGCATCGGGCGGAACATTATGCCCGAACTGCCGATTTTTCACGGCAGCCGGAAATCCGCGCGGCGGCAACGCGCTGGCTTTTGAAAATTTGCTGTTGGGTCGTCCCGACCGCGTTAACTTCGCTCGGGGCAATCCGCGCATTTTGACCAAACAGAACGATTACTTTTTCTTCGTGCAGGACGATTATCGCGTGCGGTCAAATTTAACGCTTAATCTCGGTCTTCGTTACGAATACTCGTCAACGCCTTTTAACCCGATTATTGAGAAAGTAAACGCTCGTGAAGCGGATCCGGCGACGGCGATTTTCGACACGGCGTTCCCGCTTGCATTTCGCACCGCTCAGAAATTGAAAACCGATAAAAATAACTTTGCACCCCGCGTCGGTTTCGCCTACTCGCCGAACATCAAGTTTTTGGGCGATAGATTCAGCAACGGCAGAACGGTTTTGCGCGCCGGCTTCGGCATTGCCTACGATCCGAGCTTTTTTAACATCGTCCTAAACACGGTGACAGCGGCGCCATATGCGGCATCGGGTGTTTTCACGCAGGTTCCGGGAACGCCGGGAGCATTGAACTTTCCGTTTGTGCCGTCCACGACCGCACAGCTTAATATTACACCGGGAACAAAAGGCGGCGATCCGCGCCTCTTTAACCAAACTCGGGTTGATCCGGGTTTTTACAGTCCCTACACGATGCAGTTTAATGTCGGTATTCAACAAGAGTTGTTCAAAGATACCGTTCTCGAAGTCAGATACGTCGGCTCCCGAATTATCGGACAATACCAAACAGTGAACGGTAATCCCGATGTTCGATTCTTGAACAATGCGGCGACTTACCTCGGTCTTAACCGGGGCGCGTTTTCAAACGGGAACGTCGCCCCCACACTTCCTGCGGGAACTCCCGTTGATAACGGCACCGGTCGTATTGACCCGAATTTCGGTAATGTTCGCGTTCGTAACAATGGCGCGCGCGCAACTTACGACGGTCTGCAAATGCGTTTTGACACGCGAATCAGCGATGTTGTTTTCAACGCTAATTACACGTTCAGCAAAACCATTGACAACGCTTCGGAAATCTTTGGAACATTCGGCGGCGGTCAAGGCGTTGCCGCTTCGCAAAATCCGTTCGATACGTCGGCGGGCGAACGCGGTCTTTCGGCATTTCACCAGAAGCACAATTTTACGGCGAACTTCGTTTACGAACTGCCGTTCTTTAAAGACCAGAAAGGATTGGTCGGAAAAGCTCTCGGCGGCTTCCAGTTTAATGGAATTATCTTTCTCGGTTCGGGTCGCCCTTATACGCCGTTGCAACTGTTCTCCAATGTTGACCCTAGATTTGAAGGCACTTTCACCAATGGTGTTCTGCGTCCGTTCGACGGAAATGCCACCGCGCCCAACGGAACGATTGCTTTCGGCTACGGAGCCGCCTGTTTAGCTCTGTTCGGCGGACCGGCTTGTGATACTGCCGTTCCGGGCAATTTCATTGTTTACAACACGCTGCAGCCCGGATCGCCCGGAGTCGTGGTAGCAAACGCGCAGGCGGCACAGCAAGCAGCCCGTTTGGTCTACAACGATGCCGGTTTGGTAGCTATCGGATTCCTTCCCGGTTACGATGACGCGGAAGCGTTTAGGTATTTCAAAAAATACTTCGGCAACGTCGGTCGTAATACCTTCATCGGCGATAATTCGTATCGGGTCAATTTGTCGGTCGTCAAATCAACCCGCATTACCGAAAGAATGGAAATAGAATTCAGAGCCGAAGCGACCAACATCTTCAATCGAAGAAACTTCGGCGTGCCTGACGCGATTACCGAAGACGCTTCTTTCGGCAATTTTGTCGGCAGCTTCCAAAATCCCGGATTCAATTCCGGCGACGCGCGAGCAGTCCGATTAGGTGTGCGATTTCTGTTCTAAAGAAATTTTATAATTTCAAAAAAAGAGAAGGCTTAACCGCCTTCTCTTTTTTTGCACTTAAAAACTCTAATCACTCAAATTTTATCGTCTAGCTTATGGAACGATTAGATATTTTCTACATTTTTGGATTTCTACACCAAAAAATCCGAAAACACAATTAAAAATGCCTTAGCAGAAATTTACATATCGAACTAAAACACTGTTTTTTCAGCAACTTATATTTAACTTCATCTCTTGGCACATCTGTTGCCGAACATTAGTGATTGTTAATTTAACCTCGAATATTAATAAAACAACATAGCTATACTTACTACTACTTTAAGGATGAGGTTAAAGCCAATATTATGAAAAACATTTCGTTAGTGATTTTGACATTTTTTCTATCGGCAACATTTGCTTTCGGTCAATCTACGACCGGCAAAATTGTCGGCAGTGTTTCGGCTCCGGGTGATGCCGGAGCAATTCCGGGCGCAACGATTGTTGTGACCGATAATCAAAAGGGACGTGAAAGAACCGTTACTTCGAATGAAGACGGAACTTTTCAAGTTCCCCAACTCGAATTCGGTCTTTATACCGTAAAGATTACCGCCAGCGGTTACAAAACTTTTACGGCGACCGATTTAAAAATAGATGCCGGGCGCGATTATCCGCTGGCTGTTCAATTGGAAGTCGGTTTAGCGACTGAAGAAGTTACCGTGACCGCCGGTGCCGAACAGGTGAACTCGACGACGGGCGAACTGAGCAGCACGGTTAGTCCGCAGCAGATTCGGGAGCTTCCGTTAAACGGACGCAACCCGCTTTCACTGCTTAATTTGCAGGCAGGTGTCAACGCGACCAGTAATTCGATTAACGGACAGCGATCATCATCGGTCAATTACACTCGTGACGGGTTAAATGTTCAGGACAATTTTATCCGCAACGGTTTCGTCGCTGATCAACCGTCGGTAGATAATACGGGCGAATTTAATGTTATTACGCAAAACGCCGGTGCGGAATTGGGTTCAGGCTCAACGCAGGTGCAGCTCGTCACGCCGCGCGGCGGCTCGGAATATCACGGTTCATTGTATTTGTTTAACCGCAACTCGGAGTTTGCTTCCAACTCTTTCTTCGGTAACAGAAGCGGACTTACAAGACCGTTTTTGAATCGTAATGAATTCGGCGGAACTATCAGCGGTCCGACACCTTTTTTCAACTTTGGTGAAGGCGGTCCGGTTTTCGATAAAAACAAAGCGTTTTTCTTTTTCAACTACGAAGGTTTTCGTTTGGCTAATCAGGTCGCGGTCGGCACGGCTACGCCTTTCGTTACATTACTTCCGGCGGCACGAAACGGAACATTTACTTATACCGATACAGCCGGAGTTCAGCAAACCGTCAATGTTCTGAACGGAACAAATTTAAATTTGACGGGAGCAAATTTGGCAACATTTAACAGCGCGGGCGGCGTGTTTTCAGTCAGCCCGGTGATTCAAACCCGCATATTAAGTTTGTTTCCAAACAGCGGCAATGGAACGACCATCGGCACCAATCTTCTACAAAATACGTCGCTGCTTCGTTCCAACCCCGAAACACGCAACGGTTACACCGGTCGTTTCGATTACGATATTAATGACCGAAACAGCTTAAATGCCGTCTACCGACACAACAACATAATTGACGCGCGAACGGATCTTGCCGCCGGTTTTTCATCGACGACGTTTGTCGATCAGGGCGGTCCGACGAAATTCTTAGCCATCGCTTATCAATCAACGCCGACAAGCAATTTCTCAAACGAAATTCGCGGCGGATTTCAAGACTCAAAGCCGTTTTTTACCGGAAATAATGTTCCGACGAATTTCTTAATCGGACTTCCGCTCGGACTTACCAACCCTGAGGGAACTTTCCGGTCGCAGGGAAGAAATACGTTATACAAAAACCTTCAGGACAATGCCGTTTTGTCAATCGGCAATCACTCGATTCGCTTCGGTGGTCAAGCTCAGACTTATAAAGTCACGGCTCTTAATGATGCCGGCATCACCCCGACTTTTAACATCGCCGGTGTCAGTGCCGTCAATCCGGGGTTGACTACTGCTTTATTTCCGGGACCGATCAGTGCTACCGACTTGGCGCGGGCAAACAGTCTACGGTTCTTGCTGGCAGGCGTTGTCAGCAGTGGTTCGGTAACGGCAAATTTACAAAATTTAGCCGAAGGCTTTGTAGCCGGCAGTCGTTCAGTTCGCAAACTGAATTTTGAGCTTTACTCGGCGTATGTTTCCGACCAGTGGCGCGTCAGACCGAATTTAACGCTTAACGCCGGGATTCGTTATGAATTGTATACTCCGCTCAATGATCCGCGCGGCTTATACTTGGAACCACAAGTAAATAATTTTAGTAATCCGGTGGCGGATTTGCTGAATCCGAACGGCGTTTATCAACTTGTCGGCGGAAATGCCGGCAAACCGGGAGACTTCTTTAAGGCGGACAAAAACAATTTCGGTCCGAACTTCAGTTTTGCCTACACTCCAAATTTTGAAAAGGGATTTTTCTCAAATTTGTTGTCAAACGGCACGGTCATCAGAGGCGGTTTTCGCGTCAACTTTAATAACGATGAATATATTCGTTCATCAGACAACGCTAATTTGAATAACGCCGGTTTAGGCTCAACCAGTGTTTTAGCCAGAACCGAAGCGGGTTCAACTACTCTGCGTGCGTCGTTGAGTCCGATTGCCGGATTCACCGGTCTGCCGACGTTCGTAAATCCGGCGACTAACGCTTTCCCTCGCGCATATGCTCTAAACAATGCCACAGCGGGCGGTCAAGGCACGGTTTCGTTAATTGATCCAAATTTACAAGTTCAAAAATCTTATGAATACAATTTGGGTATTCAACGAGACCTCGGATTTGATACTATTTTGGAAGTTAGATATGTCGGCGGTAGAAGCAACGAGATAACGCGCTCAATTGACTTTAACCAAGTTGAGATTCGCAACAACGGCTTTTTAGATGACTTTTTGCGGGCGCAGAACAACTGTCGTATTCAAGCGATCAATGCTGGAAATCCGACCAACGATCCGCGCGACCCGATATTCAGATGCACCAATGCAAACAATATCGGTCTTCCGGGACAACAAAATCTTACCATATTTCCTTCTATCGGCGGCGGCGGCGGATTAACTACCGCAGGCGGTTTCCTGCCCTTCATTCAACAAAGCCTACCGGGTGATCTGGTTGCCAATTATCTTGCAACTACCGGAGCTGTCGGAAATGTTTCGCAAGCGTTGAGATCGCAATTTGTGGCAAATCCGAATGCTTTTGTTGCCAACTATACAACTAACGGCGGTAAATATCGCTATAACGCTTTGCAGGCTGAGGTGCGTCGCCGTTTCTCGAACGGATTTGCTTTTCAGGTAAATTACTCGTTCCAGAAAATTCTGGCTGACGTAGTTGATGACGGACAAACTCGTGTTAATCCGTTTTTGGACAATCGAAACCCGCAACTTGACTACGCACGTCCCGATTATGACCGGACGCATACTGTTAACGGTAATTTTATTTACGAACTGCCTTTTGGTAAAGGAAAACAATTTTTTAACGAAGGCGGAGTAGTAAATTCGATTTTAGGCGGTTTCCAGTTCACCTCGATTATCAATCTTAGTTCGGGCGCACCGCTTTCAATACTCGACAATCGTGGAACTCTTAACCGTGCGGCTCGTTCAGGCAGACAATCGGCTCGTTCAAGTTTGACGACTGATCAGATTAAAGATTTGACCGGAACATTTGTTACTCCGAATGGTGTATTCGCCATTAATCCGAGCGTGTTATTTGCTCTTGGTTCAAATGGTCAAAGAATTGACTTGACCCAACCGCTTCCGGCTGGCGTAACCATTACCAGCATTCGCGGAGCCGCTGCAGTTGACCAGGCACCGTTTGCCGGACAGGTTTTCTTTCTTAACGGAGCCGGACAAACCGGAAACCTGCAAAGAAACTTTATCAACGGTCCGAAATACCTCAATGTTGATATGGGCTTGAGTAAAAACATTCGTTTTAATGAATCCATCAGATTACAGTTGCGTGCGGAAGCATTCAACATCTTCAACCGCGCTCATTTTCTGGTTGGTGATTTTAACGTCAACAGCACCGATTTTGGTCGCATCACGTCCAATGGAATCGGCAATCCGCGTATTGTTCAGTTTGGTGCGCGTTTCGATTTCTAAAATTAGATATTAGAAATAGCTGTGAAACCTTCAAGATGTCTTCAGAAATGGAGACATCTTTTTTTGTAACAATTCAAGATAAAAATCCGCCGATAATCAAAGTTAGAATTTCAGCGCAAGTTAGAATTTTGAGAGCGGCTTTTCAGCAAATTACTTATTTTGTTTTTATGATAAAATTTTTGGTAGTGAACTGAAAGTAATGCTTTGTAAATTTCCACTAGCTTCAGCTAGTGGAAAGCAGATAAAAATCAAGCGGCTTCAGCCATATAAATTCTGATAAAAATTTCCGCTTGGCTTGAGCCTAATTTGAGCTAAAGCAAAAAGGATGATTGATTTTTTTCTTAAATTCGTTCAGGCAATTTCTGTCCACTAGCTAAAGCTAGCGGCAATTTATCAATGAATTTCAAACAGCATTACTTTTAGTTCACCACCAAATTTTTCAATGTTTTCTAATGCTTCCAACTCTCAACTTTCGCTCACGCCGCTCGGCGCGGGTGATTTGATTGATCGTGCCGTGCGGTTTTACCGGCAGAATTTTTGGACGTTTGTTTTTATTGCCGCGCCGCCGATTCTGATCGGGACGTTGATTTCCGTCGGGTGGACGATTTTGGGGCGTGAATTGTTTTCGGTAAATTCGCTGCGTTCATCGGGCGAGACGGTTTTTTATTTTCTATTCGTGTGGTGCGGGGCGATTGTCATCTGGCTGACCGAGACGGTGGCGACGCTGACGGTGATGGGCGGTGCTTCGCGCAATTTTGTCCGTCATCTGCTGTTCGGCGAGCCGCTGACTTTCCGCGAGACTTATAAAAATTTGCGGTCACGGATCGGCGGTTTGGTGCTGGCTTCGCTCGTCATCACGCTTTTATTCGGCTTTCTCGGCTCGACGATTTTCTACGTCGGAATGACTGTCGCGGTGCTGGTCGTAGTTTTGGTCGTCGCGGCTTTGAGCTTCTCGACGTTTTTAACTTTCGTCGTCTCATTCGTTTTGGTATTGGCGGTTTCGTTCGGCACGGGCTGGCTGTTTTTTTTAGCGGCTTCGCGGTTTGCCTACGTTCCGCAAGTGATGATGGTCGAAGATCAGGGCGTTTTTGCGGCAATTGGCAGAAGCACGACGCTGGCGAGCAGCAACGTCAAACGACTCGCCGCGCTGTTTGTTTTCACCACCGTCGCCACCTATTCGGCTCTTTCGCTTTTTTATATTCCGCTCGGTTGGTATGCTCATTTGCAGGGTGTGCCGATTTTCAATTTCGGTTTGGACGCGGATTTAATTCCGGCGTGGTATGAGATCGCCAATCAATTCGTCTGGCAGGCGAGCTTTATTTTGCTGATGCCGGTTTGGATGATCGGTTTGTGTCTGCTTTATGTTGACGAGCGCGTGCGTCACGAAGGTTATGATATTGAATTGATGGCGGCGCAAAGGCTCGGCGAAATTCCCGCCGTGCCGCACGATTTCGTTAATCCTTTGCAGCCGGCACTGGCAAATCAAAACCAGCCGCTCCGACCGCCGGAGAAAAAGTCTGCGATGTCGCCTTTGGGATTAAACTGATAAACTTCATTTATTGCTTATTTCGATATTATTCACGATGCGAAAAGTCTTGACCGGTTTCCGCCAAAATTTGTTTTTCGCTCTGCTGATGCTGTCTTTTTCATTTCCCGCCGCTGCCGCAAACCTCGCCGAATACCGCGAAAATATCGTTCACTTAAAAGACGATGTAGATTTGATTGTCTCGCCGGACGATGATTCGACGGAAGCGCAAAATCTCGCGTTTGAAAAAGAAGTGCTGGCGGAATTTCCGAAACTTTTGCCCGCGCAGGACAAAATCGAATGGGAAAACTCGACTTTTGAAATTAACAATCAATGGATTTACGACGCGCTCGGCAGATTAGCCAAAGAGCCTTTGCGATCACCAAAACGCCGCGCAATTTTTATTGAAATCGGCGAGCGGCTGTCCGCGATTGAAAAAAAGCTCGACGAACTCGAACAAGCTGCGGCGGCAACTGGCACGAAAGACGAAGACAAACGCAAATTAGCGGAAATTTTGCGGCGCGAGGAATATCAAAAACCGGAAAAGCCCGACCAGAGCGTTATCGAAAATTTGTATCGGCGAATCGTCGAATGGCTCGCCGAAATGTTTCCGCGCCCGAACATTCCGAGCGCCGATTCGAGCGGTTTTCAATCGTTTTCGTTTGTTCTGCAAATGCTTCTCTACGCTGTGATTTTGGGCGCAATCGCCTTTGTCGTTTATCGTTTCGCGCCGTTTTTCATCAATAAATATCGTTTGAAGGAAAAGCGCGTGAAAAGTGAGCGCGTTATTTTGGGTGAACGTCTTGCCGAAGGCGCAACGGCGCAGACCTTGTTCAGCGAAGCCGAAAATTTAGCGCGTCAAGGCAATTTGCGCGGCGCGATTCGCAAAGGCTACATCGCGCTTTTGTGCGAGTTGAGCGATAAAAAAATCATCGGACTCTCACAGCACAAAACCAACCGCGATTATCTGCGCGACGTTCGCAAGCAAATCAATCTCCATCAAAATATGAGCGGTTTAACCGACAATTACGAGCGGCACTGGTATGGTTTTGAAAACGCGAACGAGAAAGATTGGGAAGAATTTAGAAGCGGATATAAGCAAGCAGTGGCAGTCGGCAGTGGCAGTCGGCGGTAATCTAATAAAAGGAGAATGCTTTATGGGTGGACACAAAGATTTGAAGGTTTTTCAGATGGCGTATCGTTTGGCAATGGAGATATTTCGCTTGACGAAAAATTTTCCTGTTGAAGAAAAATACTCGCTAACTGACCAAATCAGACGTTCATCTCGGAGTGTGGCAGCCAATTTAGCCGAAGGCTATCGCAAAAGACAATATCCGAAAGCATTCGTCAATAAACTTTCAGATTCTGACGGCGAAGCAACGGAAACTCAAGTTTGGCTGGAATTTTCTAAAGATTGTGGTTATCTGTCAGCGGATATTTGCCAAAAGTTATTGAGTGAATACGAAGAAGTCGGCAGAATGTTGGGCGGGATGATGCTTCATCCTGAAAAGTTTGCGCCTCGCTAGAGAGCAACTGCCGATTGCCGCTGCTAACTGCTTAATCTATTAAAAATGCGTCAAAAATTCCTTATCTTCGCGGCTTTGATTTTCCTGACAGTTACGCTGGTCGGGTTAAATGCCGCTTCATATATTCAGAAAGAAAAAACGCCGGACAGCGAGACGAATCCGAATCGCTCGACTTACAATACGGGCGCGACCGGGACGCACGCACTTTACGATTTGCTGGCGGAAACCGGCAGACCGGTCGTGCGCTGGCAGGAATCGCCGTCCGCGCTGCTTGCCGACGACGCGAAAAAGCCGAATACGTTTGTCGTCATCGGAAAAACGCGGCGCGAATTTGACGAACAGGAAATCGAACAGCTTCTGCGCTGGGTTTCCGGCGGCGGAAAACTGGTGATAATTGACCGCGAGCCGCCGCCGGAGTTAATCAAAACAACAGCGAACTGGCAGATTTTATTCAACACCGAATCGGAACCGCCGTCTTTTAATTTCGATCCGTCCGACCAAAAGCAGATGACGGAGAAAACGAACGCCGCGAAACCGGCGCAGCCGACGATTTACACTAACAAAGTCAACGCCGTTCAGCCGTCGCGCTTTGCTTCGGCAATCACTTTCGAGCGTTTTACCGATTCAATCAATCAAACGGGAACCACAAAAACGCTTCCCGCGCCGCCGCCAAAAGTTAAAAATAATTTTTATCAGCAGTTTCCGCCGCTGCCGCCGCCCGCGAGGAACTCTACGCCTGCCGATGCCGGAATCGGCAGCGGCGCAGGTTCCGGCATCGGAAGCGGTGATCCGAACTCGATTCAAACGACCGAAGCGAATGACGAAGATGCGCCGGTTGAATCGCCCGCGCTCGCCGCGCCGGTCGCGCATCTCGCCAATGACCGCAAAACCGTGCTGGCTGATTTCCCTTTCGGGTCGGGACAAATCGTTTTTCTGAGCGATCCGTATATCGTTTCAAACGGCGGCATCAATCTGGTTGATAACGCGCAGGCGGCAATCAACATCGTCGCCTTGAACGGCGGAATCATCGCGTTCGACGAGTTTCATCAAGGTTACGGCGCGGGCGAAAACCGTCTGCTCAGCTATTTTGCGGGAACGCCGCTGACGGCATTTTTATTTCAATTCGCCGCGCTTGTCGGTCTGATTCTGCTTTCGCAAAGCCGCCGGTTTGCCCGACCGCTGCCCGAACGCGAACCGAATCGGCTCTCGAAACTCGAATACGTCGCGGCGATGGCTGAACTTCAGCAGCGCACGAAGGCTTATGATTTGGCGATTGAAAACATTTACACCGATTTTCGGCGACGAGCGTCAAGATTGGTCGGTGCGGATAATTTCACCGTTTCGCGTCAGGATTTAGCCCGCTTGATCGCCGAACGCGCTCGTTTGAATGCTGCTGAAGTCGAAAATTTGATGTTCAAATGCGAAGACATTATTCACGGCGAACCGACCGGCAAACGCGAAGTTCTGGAATTAACCAGCCGTCTGCGCGAAGTCGAAGATAAATTAGGCTTGCGGCGCACACGCAAACAAACTTTCGGGAGATAAAAAGGTTTAAGCAAAAACGCGAATAGAATGTCTAAACCTCCAAAAAGAAAATTGTGTATTTATCAGTTTCCGCTCTGATTTTATTGATTTTGCTGTTCTTTATCACCAGCGCAATCGGCGTAGTGACGGGCAGCAATTCGCTGATTACCGTGCCGGTGATGTTTCAATTCGGCATCGAACCGAAAGTCGCCGTCGCTACCAATATGTTCGGGTTGACGTTTATGGCAATCGGCGCGACGATTCCGTTCGTCCGGCGCAAAGCGATTGATTACCGGCGCGTTTCGCCTTTGATTTTGTTGACGATTTTCGGTTCGGCAATCGGCGCAACGTTAATCGGGTTTATTTCCGATCAAACGATTCCGATTATCGTTTCGGTTTCGATGATTATCGTCACCGTTTTCACGCTTCTCAAACGCGACGCGGGGCTGACGAAAACCGAAAACATCTCGCGCGGGTTGATGATAGTCACTTACGTTCTGACGTTTCTGCTGGGAATTTACGGCGGACTTTACAGCGGCGGTTACGTCACCGTTTTGACTTCAACGCTCGTCGCTTTTTTCGGGTTGACGTTCACCGAAGCGGTCGCTTCAACCAAACTGATTAATGTCTTTTCGTCTTCGATTGCCTCGCTGATTTTTATGTGGCAAGGTTTAGTTGACTACCGATTAGGCGCGATTTTGGGCGTAACAATGTTCGTTGCCGCTTACGTCGGCGCATATACCGTGACCAAATTAAACGATGTTTGGCTCAAACGCATCTTTATCGGAACAGTGATAATTTTAGCCGCCAAAACAATTTTCGATTTTTATATCAAACAATAATGCTGATCTACACACCAACCACCATCGCCCATATTACCAATGAACTCGGCAAAGTTATCGTCGGGCAGAACAAAGTTATCGAGCAAGTTCTCGTCGCCGTTCTCGCCGAAGGACACGCGCTTTTAGAAGGCGTTCCCGGCACGGCGAAAACTTTAACGGTTAAAACGCTGGCGAACATTATCGGCGCGGAGTTTTCGCGCATCCAGTTCACGCCCGATTTAATGCCGTCCGACATTACCGGCACGAATGTTTTCAATATGCAGAATTCGCAGTTCGCCCTGCGGCAAGGTCCAATTTTCACCGATATTTTATTAGCCGACGAAATCAATCGCACGCCGCCGAAAACGCAAGCCGCGCTGCTCGAAGCGATGGAAGAACGCCAGACGACAATTGACGGCGAACGCTATCCGCTCTCGCCGATGTTCACCGTGCTGGCAACTGAAAACCCGATTGAATACGAAGGAACTTATCCGCTTCCCGAAGCGCAGTTGGACAGATTTCTGATGAAAATCCTGATTGATTATCCTGAAGCCGAGGCGGAACTCGAAATAGTTTCGCGCTGGGACGCAGGTTTTAACGCGCGTCAATTCGAGCGCGTCGAACTCGTGCCGCTGCCTGCGGAAATGTCCATTCAAAACTGCCGCGCCGAAGTTAAAGCGATGCGAATGGAAGCCGGCGTTCAAAAATACATCGTCGAAATTGTCCGCAAGTCGCGCAGTCATCCGACGATTCTTTACGGCGCAAGTCCACGCGCTTCGGTCGCTTTGCTGCTTTGCTCAAAAGCTCTCGCCGCCATTCGCGGGCGCGATTTCCCGACTCCCGACGACGTGCGCGATGTCGCTGCGCCCGTTCTGCGTCACCGTTTAGCATTACGCGCCGAAGCCGAATTAGACGGCGCGACGACCGACGCGGTAATTTCCGACATTCTCAAAACCGTTGAAGTTCCACGCTGAAATAGAAAATTTAACAGAATAGACAGGATTTACAGGATTAAAAACAAGAAGCAAATACCGACTTTTTATCTTATCCTGCCCATCTTGTATATCCTGTTAAATTTTCTTTGTTATAATGCTTTTGTTATGAAAATCGCAGTAGCAATGAGCGGCGGCGTTGATTCATCAGCCGCCGCCGCACTTTTAAAAGAACAAGGACACGAACTCGTCGGCTTTACGATGCAGTTGTGGAATCAGCGGCGCGGCATTTCGGTTGACGAAAACGGCGATTCGCTTCCCAGCCGCTGCTGTTCGCTCGATGATGTCTACGATGCGCGGCGCGTTGCCGAATCAATCGGAATTCCGTTTTACGTTCTGAATCTCGAACAGGAATTTGAAGAATCGGTCGTTAAACCGTTTGTCGAAGATTATCTGAACGGCGAAACGCCGATTCCGTGCGTCGCCTGCAATTCGCGCCTGAAATTCGCGTCGCTCGATAAACTGGCGCAAAGTCTCGGCTGTGATAAAGTCGCCACCGGACACTTCGCCCGCGTCGAATACGACGAAAAAGCCAATCGTTACCGTTTGTTTCGCGGGCGCAATCACTGGAAAGACCAAACTTATTTTTTATGGGAATTAACGCAGGATCAGCTTTCCCGCGCTTATTTTCCGCTCGGTGAAATGCTGAAATCGGAAGTCCGCGAGATCGCGCGTGAAAACAACCTTTACGTCGCCGAAAAACAGGAGTCGCAGGAAATCTGTTTTGTTCCTGACGGCGATTATTCGGGCTTTATTGATCGTTACCTGACGCACGAAAATCGCGCTGACGAACTGCCCGAAAGCGGCGAAATCGTCAATATGATCGGCGAGAAAATCGGGACGCATACGGGAATTCACCGCTACACTATCGGGCAGCGCAGAGGCTTGGGCATCGCGCACGAAAAACCGCTTTACGTCGTGCAGATCGAACGCGCCAAAAACCGAATCATCGCGGGCGAAGCCGAAGAACTCGATTGTCTGGAATTTACGGCGAAAGGCGTGAATTGGGTCGCTTTCGATGAGCCGACCGAACCGGTTCGCGCCGCCGTAAAAGTGCGCTATCGCCACGAACCGGCAAACGCGACGCTTTACGCGCTGCCGGAAAATCGCGCCCGCGTCGTTTTCGACGAACCGCAACGCGCCATCACGCCCGGACAAAGCACGATTTTCTACGACGGCGAAGAATGCGTCGGCGGCGGTTGGATTATAAAGAAGTAGTATTCGATTGAATTAAGTGAGAATAAAATGGCACAAGAGAAAAAAAGATTAAGCAAAAACGCCAAAGCGGCTTTAAAAATACTGAACGACTCGAAACTGCTGGCAAATGCCAAAGCGTCTGACGAGGCAAACGCGGCGTTGGATTTCAAACCGACCGACGCGCCGCCAAAATTAAGCAACGCGATAAAACCGAGACCTGATAAGAAACGCGGATAAAACACGGCGGGCAAATTTCGCGCTGCAATGCAGGAAACCAACATCGTAAAGATAAAACCGGGCGGTTCGCGGCTCAATCTCGAATTGAAGGATTTGTGGACTTACTGCAAGTTGCTTTATTTTTTGACGTTGCGCGACATTGATGTTTCTGTCACCGATATTTTATCCGTCAAGCATTCTGTCGGAAAAATGGCGTATTTTACTCGCTTTTAATCCGCTAACCGGCATTCTCGAAGGCTTTCGCGCCGCATTGTTCGGAGGCGGATTTGATTGGTTTTCAATTAGTATTTCGGTTTTTCTAACTTTCGGCTTGATGTTCTTATCGTTTTTTGTCTTCAAGCGAATGGAAGATGATTTTGCCGATTTAATTTGAAGACTCAGGAAGGAATGAAATGAAATTTCGATCAATAATTTGCCTTGGTTTGATGATGCTGCTGGCGGTTTCGACAAATGTTTTCGGGCAAACTGATTTCGATGCTTTCTGGAAAAACTTTAAAGCATCCGTTATTAAAAAGGATAAAAACGCTGTTGCCGCGCTGGTAAAATTTCCGTTTTCAATGCCTTACGGATACAAGGAAGTAAAAACCAGAGCGGCTTTTATTAAAAACTACGAAAAGATTTTTAGTGGCGAAGCCGATGCTGTGAAATGCTTTCCCGAAGCAGAAATAATCAAAGACGACGCAAAGACTTACAGTGTCTACTGCGGCTTCAAAGAAACGCCCGCCGACACGGAAAATACGCCGCTCAAATACCGCTTTGAGTTGACCAAAACCGGCTGGAAGTTCGTCGGATTCGATAACATAAATGAGTAAGACACTTCAATTTTCACTTAGCTTGGTTCCTTCTATTTCCAAAATCAAATCCGCGCCGTAGCATTTGGCGGGCGTTTGAAATCCGGCGCGAAAATTTCCATTAAGGATTTTTTCGGCGACTTTCAGTGCGGTCAAAACCGTCGTCGTGTAGCCTTCGGGACAAATCAGCCGCGCTTCAGCCCGATTTCCCTGCGCGTCGGACGCTTCGCCCCACAAATAGGTTTTACCGGCGGCGCGTTCTTTTTCGCTCGGTCCGCCTTCGGGAATTTGTTTTTGCAGATAACTTTGAACCGATTTCGTTTTTAGAAACCAACCGAGATAACGACTCAATTTCAGCATTCTCAAATGCGCTTCCGGCACGACCGTATAAACTTCGATGTTCGGAATGCCGGTCGAATAAAAAGCCGTCGAAACATCGCCCCACGGAATCGTCACGGCATCTTTTTTAACTTCGCCGAAGTCAATTTCACGAGTTTTATAAGCGGCGCAAACTTTAACGATTTCACCGTTTTTGCGAACCGCGCCGCCGCTGCCCGCGTTCATCGTCATCGTCGCCCGTGTGCCGTGCGAAATGCCGCCCAAACCGTAAAAAGCTAATTTTAAATTAGTCGCCGACGGCAATTGATTTTTCAGATGCCGCGCCAGACAATCGGACGGCACGACATCGAAACCAACGCCGGGCATAATCATTATTCCCGCTTTTTTCGCCGCCTCGTCACGCTTCGCCATCGCTTCAAACACGGAAATCTCGCCGGTAATATCGAGATAATGTTTGCCGAGACGCAGACACGCTTCGACCATTTTCTGCGCGGTCAGGGAAAACGGTCCGGCGCAGTGAATGACGAAATCAACTTCTTTAAGCGTGTATTCGAGCGATTTTTTATCTTCGAGCGAAAACGTCCGGCAAGTTAAATTCAATTCCTTCGCCACCGGTTCGACCTTACTCTGACTGCGCCCGGCAAGAATCGGCTGCCATCCGCGCCGCACCGCTTCCCGCGCGATCAACTCGCCCGTGTAACCGTTCGCGCCGTAAATGAGAAATGTTTTAGGCATACGCTAATCTTGGCATTTCGTCCCAAGTTTTCCCTTCTAAAAGGCGACCCGCTTTCTTTTTATTGACTCCGCCCCATTGTTTGAAGAAAAATGGAACGTCGAAGTCCTGGCATTGTTTGCGGATTTCCAAAACCCAATCTTCCTTTATTGGTCTTGCGCCGTAACCGCTTTCGCCGCCGACAATCGCCCAATCAATTTCTTTTAGATTCAGATTTTTTAATGCGCCGAGTAATGGCTCTAATGACAAAAATCTCACTTTCGCGCCTGTTTCTCGCAGTTCATCAATACGGTGGACATATTTTTGGCTTTCGACTGAAACGCCCATCCAGATATTCGGCGACCATTCAAGTTCCGAACTCAATTCCGCCAATCTGTCAGCGCGTTTGGTCAAAACTTGAAAACGATGCCAATGAGCGCGTTTCATCACGTCGAAAACTCGCTGAATATAATCGAGCGGCACATTTTTATGAAAAAGGTCAGACATCGAATTTACAAAAATTGTCTGCGGCTTTTTCCAACTCAGTGGAAGTTCGAGCATCTGCGGCTGCATAGTTAGTTTGAAACCATTTCTGTAATTGGATTGTCCCATTGCCTTCAGACGTTTTGATAATCTTTCAGCGTAACAATTCTTACATCCCGGACTGATTTTGTTGCAGCCTGTCACCGGATTCCAGGTTGATTCCGTCCATTCAATTGGAGATTTGTGTGCCATAAAATTTACGAAGCCAGGGAGAAAAAATAAACTCTGTCATCTATTTTCGTTTTATCGTCTGTTGTTTTGAGCATTCCTGAATCAATAAACTCTTTAAATATTGTTTTGTAATCTTTGCTATGAAAATGTCCAAAATAATCTTCAATCAAATTTTTAATAACTTGATTACGAATTATCCTTTGGTGTTTTTCTAGATAAATGTTCATAATTTCGTGAAGTTTTTCTCGCCGTCTATTAATTTCATCGTGAGCCAGATTTGAAGATGAAAAAAGCGTCAATTTTTCTTCGATATGTTCTCCATAAAGTAAATCTTCTTCTTCTCGAATAAAATCATTCATCAAACCTATTCCATCAGAATGGCGTGTGCAGTAGACGAAATGATATTTTGGCTTTTTATCTAATGACTCCCGAATTGGATATGCGACAACGTGATAATCAAATCTTTTTATGTTTTGCTTATATTCTTCCAGCAAAATCTCTTCGCATTCTTCAGTAGATAAACTTTCGACATTTAATTTTTGCTTCCAATTTGCACTTCCTATAATTTTGGTTATATTTTGGGAATTAGTTTCTGCGGTTTTTGGGTTTGTTTTTTCTGAAAAGGAAGCATCTACAATTCTGCGTAATCCGTCTGTGTCGAAGTTAATAATTAATTCGGTAATTCTTTGGTTTCTTGTCAGAATAGGTTGTAAATGTGAAAAATGAACATAAGTCGGACCAAAAGGGTCAATGAAAAATAAGGCTGGTGAATTGCCGGTTTTTGCAATTATTTCCGGCAAAGCAGAAAAAAACTCTTTGTTAATATTTTCGACAATACTTTTCTCTACCCATTTCTGTGTAGCTTTTTCAAGCAAAGGGAAAATCCCTTCTCCTTTGACATCAGGCTCTACATTTATGAGTTTTAATGTTACAGGGTTACGCCATTTCGCGCATTCGTCGGAGAATTTTGCAATTAATAAAGGCGAACCTTCGCTTCCATCTTCATATTTAGCCGCACCTGCGAAGCCATCTATGCAATAAATTTCCCTATTATGAGTTGCTTTAGCAACTTTTCCGCTAAAAGGTGGTAGATACTTTCCAAGAAGCCTATGTTTGCGTATTGACCAAGGCTTTATTTTGTCAAAAAACTCTTGGTTTTTCATATTAATAGTCCTTAAACTAAAGTCGAATAAAGCGTTTCAAGTTTAGCACAGAGTTTCTTGTTTGAGAAAACAAAACTATTTTAACCCAATTTTTCACTTCTCATCCGCCAAAATTTCCTGCACGCGCCCGACTTGTCCGTCGGTCAGGCGAACTTTGATGCCGTGCGGATGAACGCTCGAATTAGTCAGCAAATCTTTCACCACGCCGACGGTTCGCTTGCCGGTGCGCTGGTCTTGCTTTAAAACGACGGCGACTTTTAGTCCGGCGCGAATGTTTTTGCGTTCCTGATGTTTCATAAAATTATTTAGAACAGTTGCAGTTTTT
>JAJAZE010000344.1 GCA_026785925.1 Pyrinomonadaceae bacterium | reverse complement strand
TTCCGGTGAAGGACAAAACTTGAATGCGGTGCAGGAGCGGCATTTCGCCGTTCCGACGGTCGAACAGCGCGGACTTTTTGGTCTCGGCGTAGACGGGTTGGCGCAATGCGTCGGCTCTAATGCTCGAATAGTCAATGGAGTATGTCGAACTGGTCCTGGGAACGGAGTAGCAACCAATTATTCTCGCGGATTTCCGACATCAGTCGGTGGAGATGCTGTTTTCAGCCTGTTTCCCTTTGCTAATGATCCGACCGGTGTCTACGGTCGTAATACTTATACGCAAGCACTTTCGGCGGATGCCCGCGGGCGACTTTTTTCCGGCAAAATTGATTACAATTTTCCGCTTTTCAATCAGCAAACACAAACTTTTACAGCGCGTTATAACTACACGGATGACCGGCGAGATTTGACCGATGTCGGCGGCGCGCTTTTTTCAAGCATTCGCCCGAAAGTTCGCACCGATAATTTTTCGACTTTCCTGAGCGGCGGTTTGACTAACACTATCTCCAACGAATTGCGTTTTTCATTCGGTCGCACGCGCCTCGAATTTGAAGAATTGCGTGATACGACGGGCTTTATCCTTCCGGTCAGCAGTTCCCGCATCAGTAACGCCGCCGACCGACGTTTTCTTTTAAACGCCCGCACTTTGGAGAACATTACTCTGCGGTCAGCAGCGAACTGCAATACGGTTATTTGCAGTTCACCCGGACAAGCCAACTTCAGATTCACCGGCGGGAACACTGAAAATTCCGTGTTGGGACCGGTCGGACAGTTAATTATTGCCGGATTTAGTCCGGTCGGCGTGGATGTTTTCAACTTCCCGCAGGAGAGAACCAACGATACCATCCAGATTGCCGACACAGTGCGCTGGCAAATTGCCAATCACAGTTTATCAGTCGGCACTGATATTCGCCGTACCAGTCTCAACAGCGATTTGCCGCGCAATTCGCGCCCTTTAGTAACATTTAACGGCGGCGGTAGAATTATCCCGAATTCGACGAGTCCGGGAATCGCAACTTCATTAGACTTTGCGGCGGCGGGCGCGGCGACCGGTTTCTTTCAGAGTTTGGTTGCGCCCGGCAAAAATGCAAGTATCAAATTAGGCTATTACCAGCTTAATTTCTTTGCTCAAGATGAATATCGCGTATTGCGAAATTTAAGTTTTAATTTCGGATTGCGTTACGAATACAATACCACTCCGAAGGAAGCCGATAGAAAAATTGAAGATACTTTCGGACAATCTCTACCGTCTTTTTTAAGCGGATTGAGTAGTTATATTAACGGCAGAAAGGAAATTTATGAAAGCGACAAAAATAACTTTGCAGCGCGATTCGGATTTGCTTACGCGCCGGTTTCGTCAACCGTCATTCGCGGTGGCTTCGGGATGTATTACGACCAAATCATCGGAGCCGTGGTCGGTCAATCGCGTAATGTTTATCCGACTTTTACGACGGTAAATTTCGGCGGCGGCGTATTAGTAGACAATCGCGGAAGACTTAGTTTGTTCAATCCACAGAACGCAGTTTTCGATCCGGCATTAGGTTTTGTTTGTAATCCGACTCCGCTTCTTATTTCTTTGACTCCGCCGTGCAGTCCGACCGGCAGCATTCCGCTCATTCAGCCGGGAACATTGAACACGATAAATCCGGCGTTGAC
This sequence comes from Pyrinomonadaceae bacterium, assembly GCA_026785925.1. Taxonomy (GTDB): domain Bacteria; phylum Acidobacteriota; class Blastocatellia; order Pyrinomonadales; family Pyrinomonadaceae. The sequence goes on along the minus strand of JAJAZE010000344.1, from coordinate 5,417 downwards.
TCAGCAACAGTTACAGTTGGCTTTACGCGATATATTTACTCTCTTCCCCTCAGGAGACAGAAGCGGAAGTTCATTCGGTGCAACTCTACCAACCAGAAACTTGAACACTCCGTTGTCTTATCATTATTCAATCGGCGTGGAACAAGAACTTTTCCAGAATCTTTTGCTTTCAGCAGCTTATGTCGGGACAGCCGGGCGTAGCCTACTTCGCTTTACGACTCCTAATTTAGGTAGTAATTACGTGGCGACCATTACCAACGCTCAAATTGAATCGCCAGGTCTTCAAGTAACTTGTCCGGGCGGCTGCGTTCCGACGATTTTCGGAAACACGAGCGATCCGGGTTTGGCTTCCAGAAGACCGGTTGCCAATGTCGGTGCAATCAATCAATTTGAAACAACCGGACGTTCGCGTTATGATTCCTTGCAAATCGGATTGCGCGGGCGTTTTCTGAGAGACAAACTTCAGTATCAAGCCAATTACGTTTATGGAAAAGTCGAGGACGATGTTTCGGACGTGTTCGATTTGGCGGGCGCGTCGGCTTTGCCGCAGAATAGTATCAACTTTGCGGGCGAATATGCTCCGGCGAATTTTGATGTTCGGCATCGTTTCACCTATAATTTCGTCTACGATTTGCCGCGTTTGAGAAATCAAAACGATTATGTTGAAGGCTTGTTCGGGGGCTGGCAAGTCTCCGGCACGGGCAAATATAATACGGGTCAGCCGTTCACCGTCAACTCAATTGTTGACGTAAATCTGGACGGCAATTTGACCGACCGTTTGAACAGCACACAGTTTATTACGCAAACAAACGACCGCCGGCAGCCGTTGGTTTTGACCAGCAACGCAAATCTGCGAGCAATGCTGGCGGCTTTCGGACAGGATGGCGCGGTTCCGCGCAACAGTTTCCGGGCGGGCAGTCTGCTGGAAATGGATGTGTCGTTTGTCAAGCGTTTTAGATTTACGGAAAATCAAAATTTGCAGTTCCGCGTGGATGTGTTCAACTTTATCAACCGCGCTAATTTCGGCATTCCGGTGCGCTTTCTCGAATCGCCGGGCTTCGGTCGGGCAGCCGATACGATTACGCCGGGCAGACGTGTTCAACTGGCACTGAAATACAGTTTCTAAAATTGAAGCCGCGCTGAGTCAGTTCGGAGCAGTTGATGATAAAGGATGAATAAATGAGTCCAGATTATTCTGGATTTATTCATCCTTTGTCCTTTTTTTGATTTGTCAGGCGGCGGATGATTTCGGCGATAAAAATTTATCAGGGGCGGAATTTTTATGAAAATAATATTTATTGGCTGTTTAATCTTCGGATGCTTGACGTTGTTCGGAACGACGGTTACAGCGCAGGAGGAAATAAATCGTCCTTCGATTCGAGATATAGTCAGACCGAAACCGAAATCAGCGGTCGCCCCGAAGCCGCGCAGCCAATCGAAATCGAAACCACAAAGAGTTAATGCTCAATTAACGATAACAGCGAGAAAAGAGTCGCCGCCGCCGCGCCGGACGACGACAGTCGCGCCACTCGCGCTCAAGCTGAGTACTCTGGTCGTCGTCACCAAAACCGCCGCCGAAGTGACGCTGCAATCGAGCGTCAAAGGCGCGACACCGATGATCCACAGAGCTTCCGAAACAGGCACTGCGGAAATAGGCACTTCCGAAACAGGCACTGCCCAATTCGATAATATAAGTCCGGGCAATTATACGGTGACGGCGACGCTCGACGGTTATTCTTCGCTTTATACCGACGTGGATGTAGTCGCGCAGAAAACCGTTACCGTAAATTTAGATTTGAAGCAGATAACATATCAGGTAATCATCGAAACCAATGTCAGTGACGGCGGCGAAGTGCGTTACGCGCCATACACGGCAGCCGGGACAAATCCCGACGGAACTGTGAAATTGGGCGAAGTGAGCGGTTCCTGTATTGTGCCGATAAAAAATGGACAGGCTCTGATCAAAGAATTAAAAAAAGGCACTTATAATCTTAAAATTCAGGGCGGGGTCGAGTATAAAGACAGGATTGCCAAATTGATTCTTCCCGACGATATACCCGACGATTTAAAAGACGAAAACGGCGATCTCGCTTCCGATAAACCCATTCGTTACCCCATAGATTTAGAGCGACAGCAAAGCACCTCCACTTTCGGAACCGCCTGGTCAAGCAGCGATTGGGTTTTTCCGGCGGGCTGGAAGATGAACGACAACGGGTTAAAAACTGCTGATTTGCCCGGCATTGCCTTGCCGAGTAACCAATTATACCGCTACTATCTAGATTTCGAGATGATCAGCAATGTGCGATTGCTCGACGACGGAACCGCCGGTTTTGTCGTGCGGGCGTTAGATGATCAAAACTATTACCTTATTCAAATTTCCGGCGCGAAAGCCGCCGAACCGTTTCAGATGCAGGGCTTCGTCGTCAAAAAAGGCAAACGCGAACCGCTTAATTCGAGTTCCATTCAAACATTCGCGTCGAGTTTGGCGGCGAATTTTAACATTATCATCAAAGGTGAAAAAAATGTTTTCACGATTCTCATCGTAGATCGGGAAAAGGGAGAATATGTCACGCTCGGCAAAATTACGGATCCGCGAAATAACTTTAACAAAGGCGCGGTCGGTATTGCCGGACAGCAAAATTCTAATTTTCAAGTTTTTAATTTTAAGGTTTGCACGCCTTTGTGTTCCGAAGCGGAAAAATAATTTACGAAACAAATATAACAACGGATTTGCTTTTTCAGAGCATATTATTTGAACTTCAACGTCTCTTGAGCTAAAATCGCAGTTCAAAAAATATTTATAAACTGCCTTAGCTTTCTTTAATTTATGAAAGAATGTCCGAAATGTCGCAGTTGTTACGACGACACCATTCTCCGATGTCCGCTCGACGATAAATATCTGACGGCTTCAATCGCGGGCGACGGCACGATTAACGGGCGTTATGTTTTGGAAAAAAGATTGGGCAGAGGCGGAATGGGCATCGTTTTTAAGGCTCACCATAAATTTCTCAAATCCTCGCACGCCATCAAAGTCATTTTGCCGAATCTGGTCGAAGAAGATGAAAGTCTGCTCGTGCGCTTTCGGCAGGAAGCCATTTTAGCCGCTTCGATTCAGCATCCGAACGTCGTCGGCGTGACCGACTTCGGCGTGGAAGATGAAATGATGCCGTATCTCGTGATGGAGTTCGTGGACGGCGTTTCGCTGTCGTCTTTTGTCGGGCAGGGAACTAAACTCGCGCCGGAGAAAGCGTATGAAATTTTTCTGCCGATTATTCTAGGAGTCGGCGAAGCGCATCGCAAAGGCATCGTTCACCGCGATCTCAAGCCGCAGAATATTATGGTGCAGACCGGAATGCCGCTGCGCCGGGCGGTCAAGGTTCTCGACTTCGGTTTGGCAAAGATTAAATCTTCCGAATCGCTCGGCTCATTCGTGCAGGCGAAAACCGTCAGCATTCTCGGTTCCCCGCCGTATATGTCGCCCGAACAGTGGTCGAACGGCGATGTTGACCACCGCGCCGATATTTACGGTTTGGGCGTGATGCTGTATGAAATGCTGACGGGAAGTTTGCCGTTCGAGGGCGATTCGATTCCCGCCATCGTTTATCAGCATCTGTCGGTTGATCCGCCGTCGTTCGCCTCGCACGGCGTGACGCTTTCGCCGAATCTCGAAGCGGTCGTTCGTCAGGCTTTAGGCAAAGAGCGCGAGTCGCGTCCCGATTCGGTCGAACAAATGCTCGCCCAATTAGAAGCCGCGATAGGCAGCACCGGCAGCACCGGCAACGCCGTCACCGTCCTGCTCGACCGCTCATCATTCCCGACCTTTCCCATTGATAACGAAGCGAAAACCGTTGTCGGCAATCAGGACGGCGGACTGACCACGACGCAAAAGGAAAAATTACATTCTTATTTAGATATTCCGAGCAGTGAAAAATTGCTCGCCGACAAAACGCTCGCCGAAGAATTTCTTCAGGCTCAGGATCGCGCTGAAGCGGCTAAAGAGCAAGTCGGAGAAGCCGATAAATTAGCCAACGAATTTGCCGAAGCGCAGAAGTTTGCTGAGGAAGCGCAGCGGCGGGCGGCGGAAGCGCAGCAGAAAATCGTCGCCGATGTGCGGCGGCGCGTCGAGGCGGAAATGGAAAGCAAGTTTTTTGCCGAACAGCAAGCCCGCCAGAAAGCCGAAGCCGAAGCGCGTTTGCTCGCCGAAGAAGCCGAAGCCCGCAAAAAAGCCGAAGAACGCGCCAATCAACTCGCCGAAGATGCCTTAAAAGCGCAGCAGCTTGCCGAGAAAGAACGGAAAAAAGCGGAGAAGGAGATTCAGCAGCGCGAACTCGAAGCCGGCGTTCGCCGACAGGCTGAGGTTGCCGCCGCTAAATTAACCGAACAGGTCGCCGAGTCGAAAAAGAAGTTCGAGGAAGCTAAACAGCAAGCCGAATATGAAGCCGGTCTGCGGCACGAAGCGGAAGCCAAACGGCGAAAAATAGAAGACCAGATTATCGTCATCGCCGAAAAGGAAGCCGAACGCCGCCGCGTTGCCGAAGCCAAAGCCAACCAGCAGGTCAAAGAACAAGCCAGCCGTTACGAAAGCGAAGCCCTCGCCGCGCACCAGCGAGTCGAAGAAGCCAAACGGCTGGCGGAATTTGAAGCAGGCAAACGCGAACAAGCCGAGCAAGCGCAGATGCGCGCCGAACAGGAAGCGCAGCGTCTGGCGCAGGAAATTATCGAGGTTCAAAAGCGCATCGAAGAAATCAAACATCAGTCGAATCCGCAAACCGGCGGTATGAAAACGCTCAATTTGCTCAATCCGACGACTGACGAAAGACTTTCCGAGACAATTTCTAATGATTACATCGCCAACACCGCGCCGGAAATTTCCGTCGGCGCAGCCTTCAAACCATCTTCGGATGCTTCACAGACCGCCAACTTAATTCACTTCGGCGGGCAAAACGTCGCTGCCCCGAACCAGCCGCCGACTGCTCAAAATAACGCGGAACTCGAAGCCTCGCGCCGGTTTCAGCCGGAATCTTCGGTCGCGCCGGGATTCCTGAGTCAGAGTTCTGGGGCGCAACGGAAATCGCCCGTGCTGAAAATTGCCGCCGGCGCGGTCGGCGCATTTTTCATTCTCATTTTCGGCGGCGCGATTTACTTTTTAACCGGCAACTCCGCGTCCGTCACCAAATCGGACGGCGTGCCGGATGGAAAAATTACAACCTCAGCCAGTGGACAGCCGACAATCGAAAAAACGTCGGTCGGCGGAAATCGAGTCGGCACTAAAATGAGTTTAGTATCCGGCGGCACTTTTCAAATGGGCAGCAGCGATGTTTCGATTGATGATCCGAGATGGCAGCGACAATATCCGGCTCATTCGGCGACGGTCGGCAATTTTTATCTCGATAAAACCGAAGTCAGCAACGAAGAAT
>JAJAZE010000343.1 GCA_026785925.1 Pyrinomonadaceae bacterium | reverse complement strand
TTCGGCTAAAACGTGCGGAGCAAGTCCAAACAAAGACTTGATTCGGTTTTCAGGAAACATTTTCAGGTTATCAAACTTCATAACCCGAATAAATTTTCAATGAACCTGATTTTCTACAAAACTTTATCGGAACATCTAATGATTACATAATCAAAAGGCATTCCTCCCGTAGATAGCGTAACATTACGACTGATTTTATTCATGAAAGCAAATCTCTCTTTAACTCTTAAGTATGTTTCCAGAAGGCGCGGCACGAGCGAACGATTGAGTTCACGAAGCGGCGAACAAGTTATTATACCGCTAAACTGCGGTATAAAGCTCAAATACGAACAAGATACCGCAAACCTGTCTCAAATAAGGCGGTTTTGAAAATACCCAAAGTATAACACCCAAAAATTAGGACATTACCGAGTTTTGGGTTCAAAGTTTCAGGTTCAAAATCAAAACTGTTTTTACACTTTGAACTTTGAACCTGAAACCTTGAACCTTAAGTTTTTTGCCAGCCGCTGCCGTCACGAGCGGTTAGAACGAGTCCGAGACTGGCGGCGATCAGCGCGGCTAAAACCAATATCCAGAGATAAGGAATCGAAAGCAGCAGCGTCCAGACAAATGCGCCGATGAGCAGCGCGAGCGTCTCCGATTGTTTATTGTCGGGCAAAAGGCGTTTTTGGATTTGTTTGCCGACGCTGACTTGGAGCGCGACTCGTCCGAAAACGAAACTGACGAGCAGCACGACGAACGCCGTCAAAACCACAATCGCGTAAATGTAATTCGGCAGAAAACTCAAACTAATCATTACGCCGACTATCGTTAAAATAAAACCGACCGAACCGAACGCGAAAACTTTCAGCGCGGAAAGCTGAAATCGCGCCGCCGCCCGACTGACCGCGCCCGGCGCAATCGTCGTCAAAGCCAGCGAAATGACGAACCAGACGAGCAGTAACAACAGTCGCTGCGCCAGGAAAGACAGAGAAAAACCCGGCGCGAAAAGCTGCGAAGGATTTTGCGTCAAATTTCGCAATTCTTCCTCGTAACCGGCATACATAATCGTTTCCTTGCCCTCGTTACGCAGCGGATTTGCGCCTTCGTAACGGTATGTTCCGCCGAAGGTTATCACGTCGCCGCCGATAAAAGCGTTTTCTTTTTGAATAATCGAGCCGCCGATAGTCGCCACGTCGCCGTCAATTCGTCCCTCGACAATTACGTCGCCGCCGAAAGCCAACACACCTTTCGCGTGTTTTTTGACGACGACGTTTTTGCCGAACGCAAAAACATCGCTTTCTTTGGCATCCTCGATTATTAAGGTGTTTTCAGCGGGCTGTAGAGTGACGGAAGTTTGAGCGTGAAGAGAAAAAACGACGAACAAAATAAAAACAATCGCTAAAGACATTTTCGCCAAAGTAATTTCGGGATTCGCTAAAATGTCTGTTCGAGCAATTGTATAAATCACTTTTCCTGAGTTTAAATTAGCAGATTCAAGCGCGGTGTAAACGTATTATAATACGTGAAAATACTGCCAGCAAAATAAATACCAAACCGAGCAGAATCGTCAGGGAAACGCTTGAATTATTGGCAACTTGATGACTCAGAGAGCGCAGAATAATCGCCGTTGCGAAGGCAGCATCATAAACCAGATTCCAGACGAAACCGCCGACGGCTAAAAATTGTTCGGCAAATTTTCCGAATGCCTCGAAGGTCGCTTTGGTTTCTCTGCCGAGTCCCAAAACAACCAGTAAAAACAACGACGCGCAGGCAAATAAAGCCTTTGCGCGTTCCTGCGGGCGACGCAAACCGCTGACTTTGCTTTCGGCATTGGCGACGACAATGCGCGTGAAATTCTCCGGCAATTCGATTGGCGTTTCCGTTTCGAGCGCGTGACCCAATGCCAGAAGAAACTTTTTCTGTTCGTTTAATTCGTCCGAACAATGCCTGCAAACCTCCAGGTGCATTTCGAGTTCGAGTTCTTCGCGCGGCGGCAATTCGCCGTCAATATAGGCGGCAATGTCGCTGCGCTGCGAACATATTTCTCCGATTTTGGCGGTTGAGTTCATTTAACTAAAAACTATTTTAGAAATTTAATCGTCAGCGGATATTCCCAAAGTTCGCCGTTGTTTGCCTTGATGCCGCCGATAATGGGAAAAACCACACTCATTATACCGAGCGCGATAATGCCGAGAAAACCAATTAAGACTATTGCCAGAACAGCCGAAACAGCAAAATAAATAATTGAAGAAATCAGCCAGTTCGCCACCATTTTGCCGTGCGCGTCGAGCGCGGGCGTTTTGTCTTTCTGAGTTTGCCACAGCACAATTGGGACGATCACGCCGGCAAACGGAATGATGATGTTCAGCAATTGCGACAGATGCAGAAACATTCCCATCTGCTTCTGCTCGGACGTTTGCAAACCCATCGGCGGTTGATACTGCATATTGTAGCTCATCTTGTTTTTCTCCTTTTGATAAATTTATAAACCCGTAAATCCGCGTTCGACAAAAATTTCGCGCATCATTTCACGCGCTCTGAAAAGCCGATTTTTCACCGTTCCGAGCGGCAAATTCAATACCTCGGCGATTTCGTCGTAACTCAAATCCTGCGTATGCCGGAGCAAAATCAACTCTCGATAAACCGTCGGCAGACATTTGACGACCGACTCGATTTCCGTGCGCCATTCGCTGCGTTCCCGTTCCTGTTCGGGAGACGGCTGCGGACTTTCGATTTGCAGTTGATAGGTTCCGTCGGCATTTTCCGTTTCAAGACTCTGCTGGCTGACCGAATTGCGGCGCATCCAATCAATCGCCGCGTTATGCGCGATGCGATAGAGCCAGGTCGAAAATTTGTATTCGGAGCTATATTTTTCGAGCGAATTATAAACTTTGATAAAAACTTCCTGCGTCACGTCGAGCGATGCGTCGTAGTTATTCAGCATTCGATAAACATAGCCGGTAATCGGTCGCTGGTAACGGCGGACGAGTTCCTCGAAACCGTCTTCGCGCCCGCCAATTGCTTTTTCAATCAATTCGCCGTCGGTCAAAGTTTTGATATTTGGTAATGCAAACGCTTGTGTCATCATATTTGCAAAGTTACTACGGGATTGTTTTTAAAATTGTTTCATTCACAAACATAAAAAGTGATAAGTGAGAAGTGATAAGTGAGAAATGAGAAGTGAGAAGTGAAAACTAAAAACAAATCTCACCTATCACCTATCACCTATCACCTATCACTTCTCACTTCTCATTTCTCACTTATCTTAATTCCAGCCGAGCGTCGCCAGTCCCGCAGGCGCGGCGAGGTCGTCGAAGTTTAAGTTTTGCACCGGCATACTCAAACCGACATCTTCGGGACGCAGGATATTCAGCGTTCTGCCTAACGCTTCGGCGGCGATGTCTTTTAATTTGGCGGGCGCGAATTCCTTGCCGACGACGAGAACCCGCTGAAGAAAATTATCGCTCGAATCTTCGCCGAAACGGTCGCGGTAAAACATCAGCAGACGGTAAATTTCGTCATCGGTTTCGCTTTCGGTGCAAGTGACCGAACGCACGACGGTCGGCTCGTCGCCGCGCAGCAAAAGCGCGGTGAAACCGTCCAACTGCGAACTTATTAACAGCGAATCGGCTTTGCTTTTCGCGTCAGCCAGCCAATTGGCTTCGCAGACGGCGCGCGGCATCAACAAACCGGCGTGCCAGCCGAGTCTTTCAAACAAAGTTTCGTATTCGTCAACGACGCTTAATTTAACGGCGGTCGCAAAATACCGCACTTTGCCGCTCGCGTCCGGTTTGATTTTGCGGCGCGAAATCCGCAGATCGCCGGACGGAACGCCGAAGGTTTGTTCCGACTTCCAATCTAAAATTTCGGTCAATTCGTTTTTCGCCGCCGGTTCGTTTTCCAAAGTCAAAATCGCCGTCCGCGCCGTGTTGCTCGGCAGCGAAACCGACCAGCGTTTTTGTTTTCGCAAACCGGCGGTCGCCGTCACTTCTTCGAGCAGAACGAGCATTTCATTCGGACTGGAGATATTATGTTCGGTAAAACTCGGCACAAGCAGATTGACCGGCAAATCGAGCGTCGCCGCTTGTCTGATACCGAAACGACCTCTGCCTTCTTTCTGCAAAGCCAAAGCCGTCACGCTTTCCTGTTCCAAACCAAGTGCGGCTTTCGGATAATTTGGTTGGGTTAAAGTTTCTAACATCTCTTTTTAAAATGGAAAATGGGAAATGGAAAATTGGAGACAAAAAAAGGAAGCTGGAAAATATAGAAATAAATTCTTTAACTTTCCATTTTCCGTTTTCCGTTTTCCGTTTTCCATTTTAATAATCGTCATATTTCTTGCCGTCGCCGTCCTCGCCTTCGGCAAGACTTTTGACATCTTTCAAACCTTGTTCACCTTTGCTCGAAGTCGTGTCATCGCCCTGAATTTCCTTCCATTCTCTGGTTTCGGTCAGCGGATCCATCGGCTTTTCGCGCAGATATTCTTCCGTCACCAAATCATCAAGTGACTTGGGCATTTTCCCTTTGTCGGCGGTGAATTGGTCAATCGAGCGACGCATCTGGAAAAGATTTTCCTTCAAAACGGTTTCGCGGGCTTGCTGAACGCTGCGCTGATAAGTCGGCAGCGCGACCGACAGCAAAATGATAATGATGAACATTGCAATCATCAGTTCCAGTAAAGAAAAACCTTTTTGTCTATTGTCCGTCGTCCGTCGTCCGTCGTCCGTCGCTTCGTTCGATAAACGAACGACTGATAACTGATAACTGATAACTGATAACTGTCTACCAATCACTGTATTTTTCTCCATTTAACGCCTCTTCGTCCGAACTCGAACGCACGTCGAAAACATTGATGTCGTCCCAACTGTCCTGCTCTTTGGTTTGATAAGACGAACGCAGTTTCCAATCTTTTTCGCCTGTCATCGGGTCAACCGGAAGTTCTCGCAGATAAACTTTATTCAATTCTTTCGGTTCGTCGGTGTCCGCCGGTTCTTCAAAGGCGGTTTTCGGTTTGACACCCAAACCGCGCGATTTTATTTTCACGCCCTGCACCAAAAGATCGAGACTCGGCGGATAACGGTCGAGATTAAGCGTATCGAATATTTTGCAATCGTCAATGACGACACGACTGCGCGGGTCGGCGGGAACTGGTGCGCCGAGTCCGCCGGGAATGTTTCCGACGTTGCCGCTGTTACACGCGCCGATGGTATCGCGGTGAAACTCGTCAATCGCGCTTCGCAGATCGCGCAAAGTTTCGCGCAGACGCATTTCTTTCTGCCTTTTGACCGCGTTCTGCGCCAGCGGAATCGTTCCCATCACCAAAATCGCCAACACGCCTAAAGTGATAATCAATTCGAGCAAAGAGAAACCTGTTTGTCCGTCATTCGCAGTTCTTCGTCCGCCATAGCTTTTCTCAAACCGAGACGGCAACTGACGAATGACGAATGGCGAATGGCGAATGACTTTTTTCATATTAAAATTTGACTGCAAAATTCTTTCCGTCGGCGGTCATCATACTCAAAACGTCCGCGTCAAAGGTGATTTCCGGTGTGCCGTCGGTTAAGGCTTCAATCTCGACATACGCCAAAATTCCCGAACTGTTTTCCGCCACGTCATTCGCCGAAGTTAATGACGCAAACATTTTTCCGTTCTGATTCATAAACGGCTTAATCGTCGTCTGCGCCAGACTGCTGCCGAAAACGTCGCCGAAACTGACATTGCGAACCGCCACTTTCTGCTGATCGAATTTCAAGCCCAAAATCGCCGAACGGAACGCCGTCGCGCTTCTGATCATCACGGCGAGTTTGACTGTTTCGCCGGTTTTCATCGCGCTCAAACCGGGCAGAATTTGCAGATTAGCCGTCGGCACACTCGATTTCAGCGCGTCTTCGGAAGTTTTCAGAGAAGTTTCGACTACGGCAACTTTGTTTTCCGTCGAATCAAGCGTCGGCGTAATTTGTAGAGTTTTCACGCTCGTCGCAATCGGGCGCAGATTGGCGGCAAACGAATCGCTCGACGGCACAGTTGATTGCGTCTGATTGTCGGCGACGTTTTCATTTGAATTTGTTTTAGCAGTGTTCGGCGCGTTCGATTTGACATACGCCGGTGCTTCGATTTTCTGGTCGGGCAGTTGAACTTTCGCCACATTCGGAACTCGCCGCGCCAACGCCAGTTGTTCTTCGATTTCTTCCTGCACGATCATCGCTTCCAAAGAACCGCTGGTCGGCGATTGAACGCTTCCCGTCGGGCGTTCGATTTCGTCTTCGGGCAAAATTGACGGCGCACGAATCACGCGCGGTGTCACGGCAATCACAATATCAATTTGCCGATTTTCCTTTGTCGGCGCGGTGAACAATCTGCCGATAATCGGAATCAAGCCGAGCAGCGGCAAACCTTCTCTGCCGTCGGACTGCGAATTTTGAGCAACGCTCGCTAATAAAAGCGTTTTGTTATTTTGCACCCGCGCGGTTCCCTTAATCGTCCGTTCGGTGAACAACGGAGTTAAGGTTCGCGCTCCCGAAACGTCTCTCGACTCGATTTCCATCGCCACCTGCACATCTTTATTCGGAAAAACTATCGGCTTGAATTTCAGCGTCAGACCGACCTGTTCGTAAGTAATTACGTCGCCGACAAAATTGCCGCCGTTGCCGCCGGTTCCGCCGCCGCCGCCGCCGTTGTTGAAACCATTGGAAATCGTCGCGCTTCTGACCGGCACCCGCTGACCGATTCGCGCCGACGAATCCTGATCGTTAAAAGCGTGAATCTGCGTTGAGGCGATTAGTTTCGTATTATTTTTCTGCTGTAAAGCGACGAGGTTAATCGCCGGAATGGTTATTCCGACTCCTAAAGCACTTGAAATAATTGAACCGGCGGTTGAACCGGCTGGTCTGAATTCATTATTACCAAAAGCGGTTGAAGTTGAACCGCCCAGATTTACAAGTGAACCTGAGTTGCCGATTTGATTTCCAAACTGTAATAAATCGCTTTTATTGACTTCGTAAATCTGCACATCCATCACGACTTCGGCGCGGTCTTTATCCAGAGACTTGATCAAATTGCCCATAATACGAATATTTTCCGTCGTATCACGGATCGTGATGCTATTGGTCGCCGTGTCCACCAGCGGCAGAATCGGCGTTCTGCCCTGCTGTGCGGGAATGGCGAATTGAATGGTTTTAGCGACTTCTTTCGGATCGGCGTTCGCCAGATAGAACGTCCGCAAAACCAGTTGTTGAAATTTCTGCCGCTGCAATTGGTTGGCAACCAGAATCGTGCGCGGACCGACTTTCTGGAAAAATAAACCTTCCTGCAAAAATAGATAATCGAGAGCTTTTGCCGCCGTCACGTTCTTCAATTCGATTTTGACTTTGATATTCTCCTGACGAAACGATTCCTTATCGAACAGCACATTTAAATCCAAATCTTTCGCCAGCTCTTTGATCAGATATTGAATGTCAACGCCGCTCGGAAACGGCACGTCGCGCAGTTTTTCCAGCTTTTGCGGAACGATGTTATCCTGCGGGAAAGTCGGCTTTTGATAGCCGGTCGGAACGAGTTTGACCGTGCCGTCCGAATCGGTTCGCTGCTCCATCGGCTCGCCGTTTTCGATTCCCTGCTGAAGCCGCATCGCTTTTTCCATCTCGCTTTTGGCTAATTCGTTGGTCGGATCGTAAGCGTAAGCCTTGCGAAATGAAAGATACGCCCCGGCGTAGTCTTTTTCGTTCGCCTGCGACGTTCCCTTTTTCATATACTGCTGCGAAGCGTTGAAAAGCGCACGCTGATAATGAAGCCGATATTCAGGGTTTTTCGGGTCTTCGACTACTGCCAACGCGAATTCTTCGGCGGCGATGTCCCATTTTTCGGCGGTTTCGGCTTTCATTCCCGTGCTGAAATGCCGCTTGGCTTTTTTGTCATTGGCGAAAATCGCCGTCGGCGCAAGCAGCGAAAACAACAGCAGCAGCGTAACGGAAAAGCGAACGGAGGCGGATTTCTTCATATAATTTGATGTTAAATTAACTTCGGTTAATTCAGATGCAAAAGTCTGTCTGCGAGTTTATACACGCGATTTAAAAGACAAAGTTTCAAAAACTAGCGCGATTAAAACCTTCGATATTTTCAACTTATTCGGCGGAAAAAGCAAACAAACAGGTTTCGGGTTTCAGGTTTCAGGTTTCTGATTTCAGGTTCAATATCCCATATTAATGAGCAATCTTTTCAACCTGAAACCTTGAACCTTGAACCTTGAACCTAAACAAATGTCACGCGGTTGATCTCGTGTAAAGTCGTTTGTCCAATAAAGACTTTTTTAACCGCCGATTCGCGCAGTGAACCCAAGCCTTCTTTTTCGGCGGCGCGGCGAATTTCCGAACCGGGACGGCGGGCGACGATCAATTCTTTAATATTGTCGGACATATCGAGCAGTTCGTGAATCGCCGTTCTGCCGCGATAACCGGTGTGATTGCAGGCATCGCACCCGACATTCATAAAAAATTCGCGCCCTTTGACTCGTTCCGCCGACAATCCCGATTCGAGAAACTCCTCTTCGGACGGCTGATAATGTCGTTTGCAAATCGGACACAAAAGCCGCACGAGTCTTTGCGCCAAAACACAGTTCAAAGCGGAAACGAAGTTGTAGAGGTCAACATTCATATTCAGAAAACGCCCGATCACGTCAATCACGTTGTTGGCGTGAACCGTCGTGAAAACGAGGTGTCCGGTCAGTGCCGAGTTAATCGCAATCTGCGCCGTCTCTTCGTCTCGAATCTCTCCGACCATCACTTTGTCCGGGTCGTGCCGCAGAATCGAACGCAAACCGCGAGCGAACGTCAAGCCTTTTTTCTCGTTCACGGGAATCTGCATAATTCCCTGAAGCTGATATTCAACCGGGTCTTCGATGGTAATAATTTTATCTTCGCTGTTGCGGATTTCGTTCAGTGCGCCGTAAAGCGTCGTCGTTTTTCCCGAACCGGTCGGTCCCGTCACCAAAACCATTCCGTAAGGTTCTTTGATATATTGCCGGAACTGCTTCAAATCTTCCGGGTCGAAGCCGACAATATCGAGGCTCAGATTTTTGAATTCTTCGGAAATTTGTTCTTTGTCGAGAATACGAATGACGCAGTTTTCGCCGAACGCGGCGGGCAGAATCGAAACGCGAAAGTCAACCGTTCGCCCTTTATAACGGACGCGAAAACGTCCGTCCTGCGGAATTCTTCGCTCGGCAATGTCGAGTTCCGACATCACTTTGATACGCGAAATCAGCGTTTGATGATAAGCGATGTCAATCGGATCAACCTTTTGATAAAGCGCGCCGTCAATGCGAAATTTGACCGTTACTTCGCGGTCGCCGGCTTCGATGTGAATATCGGACGAGCGCGATTCCATCGCGTTATAAATGATGGTGTCAACCAATTTGATAATCGGCGACATCTCCGAATCGTTCGCCAACCTGTCCAAATCTAAAATTTCATCGCCCTGTTCGGTTTCTTTGACGAGCGAGATTCTGAAGCCCGAAGCCGCTTCCTGCAAAACTCTCTGCGTCGCGTCGCCTTTGCGAAGAATCACGTCAACCGCGCCCGCCGTCGCTACATACGGCACGATGCGGACGTTCAAAACATTTTCGAGTTCGTCCAAAACTTCCAGATTCGTCGGGTCAGCCATCCCGACGTGCAAATTTCTGCCTTCGCGCCGCAGCGGAACGAATTGATTGCGAAGCATCAATTCGACCGGAATTCCGGCGAGTTCCTCGTAACTGATCGGCGAACTTTTATCTGGCGGCAGCAAATCAATATACGGCAGCCGATAACGCCTGGCTAACGCTTTGGCTTCGATGACCTCCGGCGGCTCTTTGTCAACAAAGTTGCCTGCCGCCACCGGCGGCACAGTCGCCGCTGCCGTTTGGTTATTTCCGTTTGTTTGATTATTCATAATTATTCCGAAAGGTCTGGATAAATTTCGATAGCAAGAGTTCGAGCCAGTTTCGAGGCTCCGTTGCGGTCGGGTTTGGCAGCGACTTTTAGAATTGACTCGGCGATTTTTTTGTCGTTTCCGGCGGCGGCAAAAAGTTCGCGCCAATCTTCCAGACTGCCGCGTTCTATCGCCGAGTCAATCGCCGCTAAAGTTCATTCGTTTGTTTTCAGATGCCGATGCCGCATAACTTAACTGCCAATCAATTTTTTGCCGAGTAAAACGCCGAAGCGACCGCATATTTCTTCGATTTTGTTCCAATTCCGCCAATCCGCAGCGAGCATTTTATACTCGGACAAATCAACTTCGTCCAAATCATACGGCTTGGCTTCAGTCAACGCTTTGGCGACTTCCAAACCGACCGAAGCCGTTTGCAGTTCTCCATAACGCTCGTCGAGTTTAGACAAAGAATCTAAGACTTCCTGTTCAGCAGCGCATTCGGAAAGCGCAGCAAAATCGAGGTAATCACGGGTCGCGTTGCGGCTGTAAGCCAGATACGCTTTCATTCCGATCAATTCATCGAGCGTCGGAACCGTTAGATTTCCAAAATCCGTTTTGACAAGCGTCGTTTCAATCGCCTTTGTTCTCCTCGATTGACGAAAGCCGACCTCGACATCATTGATACTGCCCAAAATCAAAACCGGTTTTTTAGTTCGCGCCAATTTCCATTCCGGCAATTGATTCAGCTTTTCCAGAACTTCATCAAAATTTTCTCTTAAAAACATCAGCCAATGGTCGGTGTCGCGTGAAACTCGATGTCCGGCGTAAAGCGCGGCAGCCGTTCCGCAGACGGCGATGCTTCCTTCAATCAATTCCTGCGCCTTGATGCCCGCAATTATTATTTTGTTCCACCCGTTCTGCTCGTCAGGTGAAAGATTAGATTTTGTCTTTTTCATTCTCAAAATCCTTAGCCGTTTCGTTCAGCCCGAAACTATGTCGTAAAGCATTATTTACCGCTTCCATATTCGACAGTCTACCGAGAACCGAGTCAATTTCAGTTTCAAGCACGGTGACGATATTGTCGGTCATAATTATCGAATCAGTTCGCAGTCCCGACGCTCTACCTTCCAATGAATCCAAGTTTACCAACACTCTCGATAAATGGTTGGCGCGGTTTAAATTACTCGTTATCATTGCCAGAAGAATTTGTGAAAGCCCTGTTGCCAAATTGTCGGCTTGCACGACCAAAGCCAGACGACGTTTAGCAGAAACGAGGTCGGAGTTTGGGAAATAAACGCGAGCCACGTCGCCGCGTTTAATCAACATCGTAAATATCCATCTCTGTTCTGTTCCAGTCTTCCGTTATCGTATTTAGTTTGCCTTTCAACTCCGCCGCCTGCGCTTTACCGATTCCGCGTTCCGACAAACTAATTTCTTTAGTTTCGAGAAAAGTTACCAGCACTTTGGCTTCACTGACCTGCTTCGGCGTTTCCATCAAAACAATTTGTCCGTTTTTATATGTTCCTTCAATAGTCAACATTTTGTCTCCAACCAATTCTTTCATTTATCGCTTTTTGCCGCTAAACGGTCCCGACGAAATCGTTTGAATAATCGGCAGATAAATCGCCAGCAAAATCGTGATGACAATTCCCGCCATAAAAACCAAAATCACCGGCTCCAGCAGAGTCGTCAGTTGTTCGAGTTTAACTTCCGATTCGGCATCGTAAAAGTTCGCCACTTCGTCGAGCATTTCGCGCAGACTGCCCGATTTTTCGCCGATGCCGATCATATCGAGCGCGAGTTCTGGCATCCAATTCGCTTTATCCAAGGATTCGGTGAACAGCCGACCTTCTCGGATCAGCGGCAAAACCGCCTGACTGCGGCGGCGCAGTTCGAGATTCGTAATTGACTGCGAAGCGATGTCCCAGGCATCGGGAACGGTGATGCCGCCCGACAGCAAGGTTGAGAGTGACCGCGCCAACTGCGCCATCGTCATCTGCCGGATTAACGCGCCCGCAATCGGCAGTTTCAGAAGAAATTTTCCGAGCATCAATTTTCCGTTCGGCGATTTAAACCAAATCACGGCGGAAAAAACCAGCACCAAAACCAGCGGCAGAAGCCACCAGATGTTATTGGCAATGGTCGTCGAAAAAGTTAAAACGATCACCGTCACGAGCGGCAAACCTTGATTGGTGCTGAGACCTTTAAATAAATCCGACATTCGCGGCACGATGTAGAGCGTTAAAAACGCCACCATAAAACTCGCCGCTAAAAGTAGAAACAAAGGATAAGCGAGTGCGCCGCGCAATTTGCGCGAAACGGCGACGTTCCGCTTTAAATAATCAACAAATCGCGCCAGCACGTCGTCGAGCGCACCGGATTTTTCGCCCGCCAGCAAGGAAGCCGTGTAAATTTTCGGAAAAACTCCCTGCGCTTCAAACGCTTCGGAAAGCGAAACGCCGCTTTTGATTTTCTCTTCGACATCCGCCAGAATCACGCGCAAAGTCGAAGAACCCGAACGATTTTTGAGCAGATTAATCGCCTGCAAAATCGGAATTCCGGCTCGCAAAAGCGCGGAAAGCTGTTGATTGAAAAGCAAAAAGTCGCCCGCTTTGACGCGCGTTTTTTTGCCCGTGCCGCCGAACGGCAATACTGCCGACAAACCTTTTTCGGCGTTCGAGACGGCAAACACGCGAAAGCCTTCGCTTTCGAGCCGCGATTTTGCTTCACCGGCGGCAGTCGCCTCAATAATGCGCGTTAAAACTTCGCCCGAAGGCGTTCCCAAACGACAAATAAATTCAGCCATAATTTCAGTCAGCAGTTATCAGTAATCAGTTATCAGTTGTTAATCTATTTCGCAGCCAATTCAACTCTCAAATGTCAGGCGGCACTTTTATTTTGAACCGCACTTTTTACCCTTATGCTGATAACTGAAAACTGCTAACTGATAACTGAATAAAATTATACCACGCCCTTTTTTAACAAAGGTTGCAGGCTCGCGCAAAATTAAGAATCCAACTAGCATAGAACAACGAATGTTATTAAGCGGACATCAAAAAAACATCTTGCGGAAATCTAATACATTTCTTAGACTGTGAAAAACCAAACGGAGAAATTATGGCTGTGAAAAATTTTCAAGTTATCAGCCGCTCGTGCTTCCAACAGCGGTGGATTTTTTTAACCTTGGTGATCCTTTGCGGCACGTTTGCTTCAATCGCCCAAACGACCGAGCCGACTCCGCCGATTGAAGATGACGAAGGCAAGCCGATTTCCGTTAAAACAGATTTGGTCTCGCTCACTTTGTCCGTCACCGACCTTTACGGGCGTTTGGTTTCGGGGCTGCCCAAAGAAGCCTTTACAATTTTTGACGACAATCAGGAACAGGAAGTGACGTTTTTCTCGGATGCCGACGCGCCCGCTTCCATCGGTATTTTATTCGATGTCTCCGGTTCGATGAGCGGTGAAAAAATCGGGAAGGCGCGCAAAGCCCTCGAAAAATTTATCAACACCAGCCATCCGGCAGATGAGTATTATCTGATCGCCTTTAACAGCCGCGCTCAATTACTGCTTGACCGAACACGCGACGGCGACGCGCTTTTGCAGAAACTGACGCTCGTCCAGCCGAAAAGCAACACCGCGCTCTACGATGCCTGCTATCTCGGTGTCGAGCGTGTCACGCGCGGCACACGCCAGAAAAAAGCGATGCTGATAATCAGCGACGGTCAGGACAATGCTTCGCGCTACAATTTCGGCGAAGTGCGTCGTTTATTAAAGGAGTCGGATGTCACCGTCTATGCCGTCGGCATTATGGATCGAGCCGACGCGGGCAGCCCGATGGGAATGCAGGGGCAAGCATTTCTCGACGAGTTGACGAGCATCACCGGCGGCAAATCTTTTTATCCGTCAACCGATGTCGAATTGGACGAGATTTTTGAACGCATCGCGCTCGAACTTCGTCACCAGTATTCAATCGGATTTACGCCGAAGGATTTTACGCCCGACGGAAAATGGCACAAAGTCAAAGTTAAGGTCAAACCTCCGCGCGGACTTTCGCGTCTAACCGTTCGCACCCGCGAAGGTTATTACGCTTCGCCGAATTCCAGCTACAAATAAATTTTGACGGCGTTTAATGATGAAAAAAAGAAATACGAATATCTTATTAGCGGTTCTCTGCCTTACTTTAACAACGGCTTTTTACAATTTTTCGACTGCCGAAGCGCAAACCACTCAACTGCCGAATCGGGCGCGGCAAGTCCCAACGCCGACGGTCACGCCGAAAACCATCGTTTCGCCTGCGCCGTCCGTGATACCGAAACCATCGGTCTCGCCGACACCCGAAGAAGACGAAGTTATCAAGATTGATACCGAACTCGTCAACCTAAACGTCCGCGTCGTTGACCGCAGTAATCGTTCGATTGGAAATTTGCGACAGGAAGATTTTAAGATTTACGAAGATACCGTCGCCCAGCCGATTGAGTTTTTCACTAAATCGGAAGTTCCGACCAATTATTCGCTCGTCATTGATAATTCAAATTCGCTGCGCCCGCAAATCGAGAAGGTGATCGAAGCCGGCAAAATTATCATCAACTCCAATCTTCCCGGCGACGAAACGAGTATTATTCGCTTTGTCAGTTCCGAGAAAATTGAAATTCTGCGCGACTTTACCAATAGTAAAAATGAATTAAACGACGCTCTCGATGAACTTTATACTGAAGGCGGACAAACGGCGATTATTGACGCGATGTATTTAGCGGCGGAAAAAGTCAATGAATACGAGAAGAGTGTCAACCCGAACGACCGCAAACGCCGCGCCCTGATTCTGGTTTCCGACGGCGAGGACCGAGACAGTTTTTATAAGGAAAAACAGCTTTTCGATTTGCTCAAAGAAATTGACGTGCAGATTTACGCCATCGGATTTATCGGCGATTTAGATAAGGAAAGCAGCTTTATCAGCAAAAGTCCGCAGGGCAAAGCAAAATCGCTGTTGGAAAGATTAGCGTCGGAAACCGGCGGAAAAGTTTATTTCCCAACCGATTCGAGTGAACTCAACGCCATCGCCGCCGATATTTCCCGTGAACTTCGCACCCAATACTCAATCGGCTATATTCCGACCAACGAGAAAAAAGACGGCAGTTTTCGCAATATCAAAGTTACCGTCACCGACGGAGCAAACAAACAAAAACGCATCGCCGTCACGCGCACCGGCAGAACGGCAAACAACGACCGAACAACTCCGCCGACTTTGACAATGCCCGTTCAGAAAGGTAAAAATTAGTCGGCAGTCGGCAGTCGGCAGTTGGCAGTTTTGTTAAGTGAAATTGAATTGAGTGTCGGGGGGGGTTTTTTTTTAAAAAAAAAAAACCCCCCCCAGAATTTTTTAATTAATGACAAAT